>JALYWP010000142.1 GCA_030852655.1 Pseudomonadota bacterium
TCCCTTCTTCACGCTGGTGACGCCCGGGCCGACATCGACGACGACGCCGGCGCCTTCATGGCCGAGGATTGCCGGGAATATGCCTTCGGGATCGGCGCCCGACAGGGTGAATTCGTCGGTATGGCAGATGCCGGTCGCCTTGATCTCGACCAGCACTTCGCCTTCGCGCGGGCCTTCGAGGTCGACCTCCATGATCTCGAGCGGTTTTCCGGCTGCGACAGCCACGGCGGCGCGTGTTTTCATCAGGTTTCCTCGACTTTCGAGCAGGGTTTCAAAATTCAGCCGCGAGATCAAGGCGATCGCGTGCTTGAGCGGAATGTAGCGAACGCCTAGAACGATTCGAGCGCCGGGAGCAAAATCCGAGATGTTCAAGAAAATCCTGATCGCCAATCGCGGCGAGATTGCCTGCCGGGTCATCAAGACAGCCAGGAAGATGGGTATCGCGACGGTCGCGGTCCATTCGGACGCCGATCGCGACGCCGTGCATGTCGAGGTGGCGGACGAGGCGGTGCATATCGGGCCGTCGCCTGCCGCGCAGAGCTATCTGGTCGCCGAGAAGATCATCGAGGCGTGCAAGGCGACGGGCGCGCAAGCCGTGCATCCCGGCTACGGCTTCCTCTCCGAGCGCGCCTCGTTCTGCGAGGCGCTGGAGAAAGAAGGCATCGTCTTCATCGGCCCGAAGCCCAGAGCGATCCGCGCGATGGGCGACAAGATCGAGTCGAAGAAATTCGCCAGCGCGGCGAAGGTGTCGACCGTGCCGGGCTGGCTCGGCGTCATCGAGGACGCCGCGCATGCGGAGAAGATCGCCGCGGAGATCGGCTATCCGGTGATGATCAAGGCCTCAGCCGGCGGCGGCGGCAAGGGCATGCGCATCGCCTGGGACGCCGGCGAGGTGCGCGACGGTTTCGAGCGGGCGCGCTCGGAGGCGAAAAGCTCCTTCGGCGACGACCGCGTCTTCATCGAGAAATTCGTGGTCGATCCACGCCACATCGAAATCCAGGTGCTCGGCGACGCGCATGGCAATTGCATTTATCTGGGCGAGCGCGAATGCTCGATCCAGCGCCGCAACCAGAAGGTCGTGGAGGAGGCGCCATCGCCCTTCCTCGACGAGAAGACGCGGCGCGCCATGGGCGAGCAGGCGGTGGCGCTGGCCAGGGCCGTCGACTACCAGAGTGCCGGCACCGTCGAGTTCATCGTCGACAAGGACCGCAATTTCTATTTTCTCGAGATGAACACGCGGCTCCAGGTGGAGCATCCGGTGACGGAACTGATCACCGGCATCGACCTCGTGGAGCAGATGATCCGCGTGGCGGCCGGCGAGACGCTGACGATCCGCCAGGAGGATGTGAAGCTGGACGGCTGGGCGGTGGAGAGCCGGCTCTATGCCGAGGACCCTTACCGCAACTTCCTGCCGTCGATCGGCCGGCTGACACGCTACAGACCGCCGGCGGAGGGGCGTTTCGGCGAGGTCGTCGTGCGCAACGATACGGGCGTCACCGAAGGGTCGGAGATATCGATGTTCTACGACCCGATGATCGCCAAGCTCTGCACCTGGGCGCCGACACGAGAGCAGGCGATCGACGCGATGTCGGATGCGCTGGATGGTTTCGTGGTCGACGGCATCCAGCACAACATGCCGTTCCTCGCCGCGCTGATGCGCCATCCGCGCTGGCGGGAGGGGCGACTTTCGACCGGCTTCATCGCGGAGGAATATCCGGACGGCTTTCATCCGGTAGAGCCCGATGCGGGCGAGAGGGAGATGCTCGCGGCGGTAGCGGCGTTCACGGAATTCGTGCGCTGCGAGAGGCTCGCAAGGTTGTCGGGACGGCTCCGGCCGGCAGCGGCAATGGAGTGCCGCGAATGGATCGTCAAGCTCGGTGACGACTATCTTGCGTCGTCGGTGGCAGGCAAATTGCCAAAGGCCGAAATCTCCATCGACGGCGGCAAAGCTCTTGCGATCGCCTCGCAATGGCGGCCGGGCGAACCGGTCTGGCGCGGGACGCTGGGGGGCAGGGCGGTAGCCGCGCAGATACGCCCGCGGCTCAACGGCATCAACATCGCCTGGCGGGGCATGTCGGTCGACGCCTTCGTGATGGAGCCACATGTGGCGAAACTCGAAAGGCTGATGCCCAAGAAGACGGCGGCCGACACGTCGAAACTGCTGCTCTGCCCGATGCCGGGGCTGGTCGTCTCGATCGCGGTGGCCGCGGGCCAGGAGGTGAAGGCCGGCGAGACGCTCGCCGTCGTCGAGGCGATGAAGATGGAGAATGTGCTCAGAGCCGAGCGCGACCTCACCGTTGCGAAGGTGCTCGCCAAACCGGGCGACAGTCTGGCGGTCGATGCAGTGATCATGGAGTTTGCCTGAAGAATGACCGGAACAGTTCTTTTCGACCTCGACGGTACGCTGACCGATCCCTTCGTCGGCATCACCAGTTCGTTGCGGCATGCGATCGGCCAGATGGGGCGGGAGCCGCCGCTGCCCGAGCAATTGCGCCGCTACATCGGACCTCCGATGCAGACGACACTACTGGAAATTTTGGGCAACGAAGCCATGGCGGCAGAGGCACTGGGTCACTACAGGCAGCGCTATGGCGAGGTCGGCAAGTTCGAGAACGAGCTCATCCCCGGCATTGTGGAAGCGGTGCAGACGCTGTCGGACGCCGGATACGAGCTGTTCGTCGCGACGGCGAAGCTCGAATCCTATTCGATCGAGATCATCGAACATTTCGGCCTCGCCCGGTTCTTTCGTCGCGTGCACGGTTCCGCGTGGGATGGGTCGCGCGCCGATAAGGGCGAATTGATCCGCCATATCGTTCGGACGGAAGGGCTCGACCCCAGGCGAACGGTGATGATCGGCGACCGTCTGCATGATGCGCGTGGCGCGGCCAAGAACGATATCCGCGCGATCGGGGTGTTGTGGGGCTTCGGCGACCGGGCGGAACTGGAAGCGGCAGGCGCTGCCCCGATCGCAGATCATCCGGCGCAATTGCCTGACATGGTCGCCGGCGTGCTCGGGTCGAAGCAGGCCGCGCCGGTACTCAGTCCCTGAGCGGCGTGCCCAACCGGCCGGCCAGGTCCTGCGTGAACTGCCAGGCGACGCGGCCGGAACGGCTGCCGCGGGTGGTCGACCATTCCAGCGCCTCCGCGCGCAGCTGCTCGGGATCCATCTTCAGCCCGTGATAGCGGGCGTAGCCTTCGACCATGTCGAGATATTCGTCCTGCGAGCATTTGTGGAAGCCGAGCCACAGTCCGAAGCGGTCGGACAGCGATACCTTTTCCTCGACGGCCTCGCCCGGATTGATGGCAGTGGAGCGTTCATTGTCGATCATGTCGCGCGGCAGGAGATGGCGGCGGTTCGAGGTGGCGTAGAAGATGACGTTGGCGGGCCGCCCCTCGACGCCGCCTTCGAGTGCCGCCTTCAGCGACTTGTAGGACGTGTCGTCGTGGTCGAAGGAGAGGTCGTCGCAAAACAGGATGAACCGATAGGGCGCCGACTTCAGCTGGCCCATCAGCCTGGGCAGCGTGTCGATGTCCTCGCGATGAATCTCGACCAGCTTCAGCGGCGTCTCGCCTGCCTTCGCGGCTGCGTTGATCGAGGCATGGGCCGCCTTGACCAGCGACGACTTGCCCATGCCGCGCGCGCCCCACAAAAGCACGTTGTTGGCAGGCAGGCCGGCGGCGAAGCGCTCGGTGTTGTCGATCAATATGTCACGCACCCGGTCGACGCCGCGGATCAGGCCGATGTCGACGCGATTGACGCGATGGACCGGCTCCAGGCGGCCCTGTTCGGCCGACCAGACGTAGCAGTCGGCCGCGGCGAAATCGGTGGGCTGCGGCATCGCTGGCGCCATGCGGCCGACCACCTCGATCAGGCGATCGAGCTTTTCTGCCAGTGTTTCCAATGTCTTGTCGGTCATTTACGGGACTTTCCGGCGGGCTCGAGACTGTGGCGCTGTAACACAGGGAAGTGACCTGGGAAAGCGTCGTGCCGGAGGGGTTAAGCGGTTGCAAACATGGCGCCAAGCTCTATATTCCGGCCACTTTCGGGCCGGGAGGCCTGCACACACGGCTCAGGCCTCAATCAGGAGACATACATGTTTGTGACACCCGCATACGCGCAGGGTACGGGCGGCGGCACACCGGACATGCTGATCAGCATTTTGCCGTTTGTCCTGATTTTTGTAATCATGTATTTTCTGATCATTCGGCCGCAGCGCGCGCAGGTCAAGAAGCGCGGCGAGATGCTGGCGGCGATCCGGCGCGGCGACACGGTGGTCACCGGCGGTGGCCTGGTGGGTAAGGTCACCAAGGCCTCTGACGCCGAACTCGAGGTCGACCTTGGCGGCGGCAACAAGGTGACGGCACTGCGCTCGACGATCATGGACGTGCGGGTGAAGGGCGAGCCGGTCGCCAACGAGAACGCCAAGAAGAAGTAAACGCCGCCCACAGCGGCAAAAGCGAACGATACAAGGGGCGAGACGGAGGTTTCCGCCGCCCGTTCGGCCTGACACGGAAGATCGACGATGCTCTACTTCTCACGCTGGAAGACGTTCTCGATCTGGGCGATCGTCGCGCTGGGCGTCCTGTTCGCGCTGCCGAACCTCTATCCGCAGTCCTGGCTGTCGGCGATGCCCGACTGGATGCCGAAGCGGCCGATGACGCTTGGCCTTGACCTGCAGGGCGGTTCGCACATCCTCTTGCAAATCAACCGGCAGGACCTTGCAGATGAGCGGCTGACGACGACGCGCGACGACATCCGCACATTGTTGCGCGACGCCAGGATCGGCTATACCGGCCTCACGGGCAGCGGTAACTACGTCCAGGTGCGCATCCGCGACCAGGCGGAACTGGAAGCCGCAAGGACCGCGCTCGCGCCGCTGTTGCAGCCGGTCGCTTCCAGCATGTTCGGTGCGGGTACCGTCACCGAACTGTCGCTGGAAGAGCCGGAACCGGGCGTCCTGCGCTACACGCTCACCGAAGAAGGGCTGAACTACCGCCTTGGCACGGCGCTCACGCAGTCGATCGAGGTCGTCGGCCGGCGCGTCAACGAACTCGGCACGACCGAGCCGATCATCCAGCGCCAGGGCAACGACCGCATCCTGGTCCAGGTGCCCGGCCTGCAGGACCCGCAGCG
>JALYWP010000161.1 GCA_030852655.1 Pseudomonadota bacterium
GGCTGCCTATCCCGTCAGCGGAAGGACGGTGAGCGATGCGCGGCTGCTTGCAATTCCGTCGCGGGCCATCGTGGAAATGACCCGCGCCAACCCGGCGGCCTGCCTGGGAATGCTGGCTTCGATGTCGCTGCATCTGAAGAAGCTCGTCGACCAGATCGAGGAACTCAAGGCGCGCACGGGCCCGCAGAGGCTCGCAGGGTTCCTGGTCGAGTTGGCGCCCGTCGCGCAGGGGTCCTGCACCATCGTGCTACCCTATGAGAAGCTGCTCGTCGCCGGACGGCTCGGCATGAAGCCCGAAAGCCTCTCGCGCGCATTCCAGAGATTGCGAACCGTGGGAGTGCGCAGCAGCCAGCACTCCGTCGCGATCGGCGACGTTAAGAGGCTCGCGGAATTCGCCGGGCGGGAACGGTTGATGGCGGTGCGGTGCCCGCTCCTGCGTGGCGCATGAAGAAAGCCTGCTCGCGCAGCGGCGCCGCGATCGCAGGCCTGCTTGTCGGATACGACCACCTATGCTTATCTCGCGACCGTGCTTGGAGGCTACGATGTACACGCATATCCTGATTTCGACTGACGGCTCGGAATTCGCTCAAAAGGGCGTCGATCAGGGACTCTCCCTGGCAAAAGCGCTTGGCAGCAAGGTAACCGTCGTTACGGCGACTGACCCGTTTCCGACACCGGTCGGGACGGCCGGGTGGGTCGTAACGCCCAAGGAGATCGCCGGTTACCAGGTAAGCCTGAAAAAGGCTTCCGAGAAATTGCTGGCGAGCGTACGGGAGCAGGCAGAGAAGATAGGCGTCGTTGCTGACACGCTCCACGTGCCTGATACCAGGCCAGCGACCGCTATTCTGGAAGCAGCCGGGAATGCCGGGTGCAACCTCATCGTCATGGCGTCCCATGGGCGACGGGGAGTTCAACGAATCCTCCTCGGCAGTCAAGCCGCGGAAGTCGTCTCAAACAGCCGGGTGCCTGTTTTGATCGTGCGGTGAAACTTCGCGTCGCTCCGCTTCCCCGCGCGGTGGCGGAGCGCCAGCCCGGATGCATGTACCTGCAGGGGGACGCCTCAGCGTCCGACGACGCGATCATACGCGTGCTCGGCCGGCATTAAGCTACTCCGCTAAGGTCCTTTATCGTTTCGAATCGAACGTCGCGCCGCCACCGTGCTCGGCGCCGTCAGCATCGGCGGCATCGGCCATCCATCCGCGGCTTCTACTATCCCCAGCGTCGGCGATGGGCGTCGTCATGCTGATCACGATATCGCTGCTCGCCCTGCTGTCGCAGCGCTTGCAAGCCCTTCCTGTAATTGCCGCAGCGGCTCGGCGCGGCACATCGCGATTGACTCATCACCCGGCTGCAGGTTTACTGAACAGGAGTGAACAGGTGTATTGAACAGGCGGGCCTATGTCGCGTCGAACTGCCCTACTATCTCCCGGCGCGGCGAAACCTGAACGTATCGCAACGGTTCTCGAGCAGGAGATCCGCTCGGGCACGATCGGTTTCGGCGAACGGCTGCAAAGCGAGAACGAACTCGTCCAGCGCTTTTCGGTCAGCCGCAACACAGTGCGGAAAGGCCTCGAGGAGCTGTCGAGCCGCGGGCTGATCACGACGAAGGTCGGCGTCGGTTCCTTCGTTACCTTCGACGGCAAGAAGGTCGACGACGCGATCGGCTGGTCGAAGGCCCTCGCCAATGCCGGCGCCAACGCCGAGGCCCGCACGCTGAGGCTGGAACTGATCCATGACGACGCTCTGGCAGAACGCCTCGGCGTCGAAAGTCCGGCCTTCATCGCTGTCGATCGTGTGCGCAGCAACGCCCGCGACGGCCACGCCATCTCGATCGAACGTTCACGTCTGCCACTGTCGCCGGAACTGGAAGAGGTCCCCCTGAAGGGGCTGCGCGACGGCTCGCTGCACCAGACCCTGCGCGGCGCCGGGCTGATTCCCGATCACGGCGAGGAATGGGTCGGCATCGAGATGCTGACGGCCGAGGACGCGGCCATTCTCGGCTGTGTCGCCGGCGCACCGTTCCTGCGCACGCGCCGGCTGACCAGGACCGCGGATGGGCGGCCCATCGAGTTCGTGACCAGCCTGCTCAACCCGGCGCATTTCGCGCTGCATCTGGAGTTCTGAGCATGTCCGAGAGGGCCGTTGCCAGGGATCGTGCAACAGCAACGCTGCTCGGAGGCGCGCTGGGCGATGCGCTGGGAATGCCGACGCAGTTGCTCTCTCCCCCGGATATCCTGGATGCCTACGGTTTCGTCGACCATTTTGTCACTCCGTCGCCCGACCATCCCGTGTCGAAGGGCTTGTCGGCGGGAACGATCACGGACGACACCGAACAGGCGCTGCTGCTCGGCCGGATTCTCGTGGAATCAAGGCAGGGTTTCGACCACCGGCGCTGGGTGAATGCGCTCGTCGAGTGGGAACGCGACGTCAAGGCGCGCGGCAGCTACGACCTGCTTGGTCCGTCGACGAAACGGGCCATCGACGCCATCAACGACGGCATCGCGCCGGAAGAAGCGGGGCGCGGCGGCGATACGAACGGGGCAGCGATGCGGATCGCACCAGTGGGCATCATGATGCCCACGGAGCCGCTCGACGCATTGGTGGACAAGGTGGCCGAAACCTGCCGCGCGACGCACAACACCTCCGTTGCCATCGCCACCGCCTCGGCGGTGGCGGCAGCCGTCAGTTGCGGAATCGCAGGTGGGAACTGGCGCGCCGCCGTCGAACGGGCGACCCAAGCCGCCACGCTTGGCACGCAGCTGGGTTACGGGCTCGTCGAGCCCGATGTCGCCGGGCGCATCGCCCGGGCATGCGAAATCGTCCGCGGCAAATCGGACAGGGAGGCGATCCCGCTGATCGCCGAACGGATCGGAACGGGCGTGGCCGCATTGGAATCCGTGCCTGCCGCATTTGCCGTCCTTGAAGCCTCCCAGGGCGATCCTTGGCGGGCGGCTGTCATAGGCGCCAATCTCGGAGGAGACACCGACACGATCGGCGCCATCGCCGCGGGGATGGCCGCCGCCTGCGCCGGCACGTCCGGCCTGCCGTCCGATCGGATAGGGCAGCTAAGGGGAATCGACATCGACAGCGTGAAGTCGCTTGCCGCCGATCTCGTTGCCGCCCGGTTCGAGCGAAGCGGCGGAAAGGAGGCGGCATGACTCGTCTCGTCCACGCCGGCAGCGCGGTCGTCGACTATGTCTACCGCCTCGACGCCCTCCCTTCTCCGGGGGGCGAGAAGACCGCAACGGGCCATGACAGGGTCGCCGGCGGCGGCTTCAACCTGATGGTCGCGGCGCGTCGCACGGGCATGGAGGTTGCCTTCGCGGGACGGCTCGGAAGGGGGCCAAATGGTGATTTCCTGAGGACTGCCCTGGCGGCTGAAAACATCGAGATGTTGTTGCCGCCGGCTGTCGATGGACCGGACAGCGGCAATTCGGTCGTTCTGGTGACCGACGATGCCGAGCGGACCTTCGTCTCCTGGCCGGGAGCCGAGGGCGTGCTTGGCGCGGCCGACCTCGCTGCGGTCACCATCCGACCCGGCGACTGGGTATTCGCCTCCGGCTACACGCTGAGCTACCCGGGCAGCAGGGACGCCTTGGCGGACTGGGTCGAAGCGCTGCCGGCGGACATTCCGTTCGTGTTTGATCCCACACCGGTCGTCGCGGAGATTCCGCCACCCATCCTCGAGCGCGTTCTTGCCCGAACGACCTGGCTCAGTTGCAATGCAGCCGAGGCGACCGCCATCGCCGGCGACAGCGGGATTGCCGCCAATGCAGCGCTGCTGGTCGACCGCCACTGCACGAAGGCTGAAGGCGTGGTCATCAGGACCGGAGAGACCGGCGCACTGATCCGGCTTCGCGATGGACCTGCGGCGATCCTGCCCGGCTACAGCGTCGACGCCATCGACACCAACGGCGCCGGCGACACTCATATCGGCGCCTTCATCAGCGCGCTGTCGCGCGGCGAGGAGCCGCTGGCTGCCGGCCGCTATGCCAATGCCGCCGCCGCCATATCGGTCACCCGCCCGGGCGGATCGTCGGCGCCGACCCACGCTGAGGTCATGGCCTTCATCGCGACGCATGAGAATGCGGCTGCAAGCCTTGTGACTGCCTGAACCAAGAAAACGAACAGAGAGGAACCAAGATGAAAAGACAAACCAGACTTCTGACCGTCACCGCCCTTCTTGCCTCGGCGCTGGCCGCTTCGGCAAATGCGGCTGAACTGCATGTCCTGAACTGGAAGGGATACGGCGCGGACGAGCCCTGGGCCGTCGAGGCGTTCGAGAAAGCGACCGGCCACAAGGTCGTCAACGACTTCTTCAATTCCGAGCAGGAGATGCTCACCAAGCTCAGGACGAACCCGGGCCTCTACGACGTAGTCATGATCAACGCCGCTTTCACCGGCCAGGCAATCGACGAGAACCTGATCCAACCGATCGACGTCTCCAAGATACCGAATGCCGCCGATATCAGCGCGGAAAAGGCGCAGTCGCCAATGCTGAACCGCGACGGCAAGGTGTTCGGCGTGCCGTGGGTGTGGGGGCTGACGGCGCTCGCCATCAACGACAAGTCCTTCGATGCACCGCCGACCAGCATTTCCGTCATGTGGGACGAAGCGCATAAGGGCCGTGTCGTCATTCGCGACGACGCCGTCGAGGCCATCCAGTTCGGCGCCATCGCCAGCGGGCAGAACATCAACGACATCAAGGACATGGAGGCCGTAAAGGCCAAGCTCACCTCGCTGATGCCACAGATCAGGACTTTCTGGAGCTCGGAAAACGACTGGAACCAGATGGTCGCTTCGAACCAGATCGACGTGGGAACCTACTGGTCCGGCTCCGCCGACCGCGCCAAGACCCAGTTCAAGCTGCCCGTGTCTCTCGTCATTCCCGAGGAAGGCGCTGTCGCCTGGCTCGATGCATTTTCCGTTCCCGTGGGCTCGGACAACGTCGAAGGCGCGGAAGCCTTCATCAACTACATGATCGACCCGGCCTTCTACGTCGAGTGGGTCACCAAGGTGGGCGCTCCGGTCTCCGCCAACGACAAGGCGCTCGCCGCGCTGCCCGAGGACAGCTTCAATCGCGCCGTCATGGGCAGCCCCGAAGTGGCCAAGCGTATCCAGTTCCAGGCGCCGATCACCGATGCGCAGCGCGAATCCTATCTCGCCGTCTGGCAGGAACTGAAGGTGAATGTGAAGTAGGTCGGCACGATCGCCGCGGGGAGGAGAAGAGGTGGCGTCAGCGCAGGCAGCGAGGAACGGTATCGGCCCCGCGCTGCCCCTGCTGGCGCCTGCCTATCTGTGGCTGACGGTGGCGATCTTCCTGCCGCTGTCGGCCATGGCCTTCTTCTCCTTCATGACGGACCTGCCGATGGCCGGCCGAGAGTGGTCCCTGACCCTGCAAAACTATGCCACGTTCTTCTCGACCTCGCTCTACCTGACGCTGCTCGGTTCGTCGCTGCGCCTGGGTTTCGAGGTGACGGTATGGTGTCTGCTTATCGGATTTCCGGCCGCTTACGTCCTTGCGAAAGTCCTGAAGGGACGCGCCCGCGAGGCGATCTTCCTGCTCGTCATCCTGCCCTTCTGGTCGAACGGGCTGGTGCGCATCTTCTCCTGGGCGATGGTGCTGCGCGAGGGCGGTATCCTCGGCACCGCGCTCAACGCGATCCTTCCGTTCAGGATCAGCATCGACCTCATGTATTCCTACCCGGCAATCATCATCGGGCTGGTACACTCCTATGTGCCCTACATGGTGCTGACCTGCTACCTGACGCTTCAGGCGATCGACGATTCGCTCATTGAGGCGGCGCGCTCGCTGGGCGCCTCCCGCATGCAGGTCTTGCGGCGCGTGGTCCTGCCGCTCGCCGTGCCGGGGATGGCGGCTGGCGCGGTGCTCATCTTCGTTCCGGTCGTCGGGTCCTTCATGGAACCGCGCATTCTCGGCGGGCGCACGGGGACCTTCTATGGAACCGTGATAGAGGATCAGTTCGTCGCGGTCTTCAACTGGCCGCTGGGCGCGGCTCTCTCCTTCATCCTGCTTGCGGTAGTCCTCGTCATCCTGGCTGCCGCCGCACCTGTCCTGAGGAGGGTTCAGCAATGAGGATGACGCGCTGGCTCGAGGGTATGGGCCGTTTCTACGTTGGTCTCCTCCTCGCCTTCCTCTACTTGCCGATCGCCATCATGGCATTGATGTCTTTCAACGCGTCGCCTTTCTACCAACTGCCCCTTGAATGGACGACGCATTGGTATTCCGAGCTTGCGGGCAACGACCAGCTTCTGACGGCAACGTGGAACAGCCTCCGGATCGCGGTCTTGACCACCGTCATCGCGACGATCCTCGGCACGGCAGCGGCCATTGCGCTTTACCGTTACGATTTCCGGGGCAAGAGGGTCTTCCAGCTTCTGCTCTTTCCGCCGATCGCCATTCCGTGGCTCATCACCGGAACGGCGATGCTCATCTTCTTCTTCGGCATAGGCATAGGCCGCGGCCTCCATGCGATCCTGCTCGGCCATGTGGCCCTGGCGCTACCTTATGTGATCGTCGTGGTGTCCGCGCGGCTTCAGACCTTTGCACCGGAACTCGAGGAAGCGGCGCGTTCGTTGGGCGCCAGCCAGTGGCAGGTGACGCGACGGGTGACGCTGCCATGGATCATGCCGGGCGTTATCGCCGGCGCGCTGTTCGCGTTCGCTGTGTCGTTCGATCAGTTCGTGGTGTCGTACTTCCTGGCAACGCCTGGTCAGGGCACGCTGCCGGTGGAGATCTACGCAGCCATCCGCAAGGGTTTCACGCCCGAGATCAACGCGGTCTCCACCATCATCATCGTCGTATCGATGGGGCTGATGCTCGTTACCGCCCGCTTCTTCAAATTCGGCGGAGACCGGTGATGGCCGAGGTTCGGGTCGAAAACGTGTCACGCAGCTTCGGCCCTCACAAGGCGCTCGATGGCGTGACGATCGCCTTTCCCGATGGCGGCTTCTACGCCTTGCTTGGACCCTCCGGCAGTGGAAAAACCACGCTGCTCAGGCTGATCGCCGGCTTTGATTTTCCCGATTCGGGCCACATCGTGATCGATGGCAAGGGCGTCGAGCGCGTTCCGGTGGAGAAACGGCGCATCGGCATGGTGTTCCAGAACTACGCGCTGTTTCCCAACATGAGCGTGGCCGACAACGTCGCGTTCGGGCTTTCCGTGCGCGGCGTAGCTCGGGCCGAGATCGCTGCCGAAGTCCAGCGCGCGCTTGATCTCGTGCAACTGGGCGACCTCGGCAAGCGCCGCCCGCATCAGTTGTCCGGCGGCCAGCGCCAGCGCGTCGCGCTTGCGCGCGCAATCGTGATACGGCCTCAAGTGCTGCTTCTCGACGAGCCCTTGTCGGCGCTGGACAAGGCTTTACGGGTCGACATGCAGGTCGAGCTCAAGCGCATCCAGCGCGAGGTAGGCATCACCACCATCTTCGTCACCCACGACCAGGAGGAAGCGCTCACGATGAGCGACCGCATCGGGATACTGCGAGACGGGCAACTGGTGCAGGAGGGCTCGCCAGAGCAAATCTACGACAACCCCGTCAGCGAGTTCGCCGCGACCTTCCTGGGCGACGCCAACATCCTGCGCGGCGAGGCGACAGGCGCCGGCATCCGGCTCGACGACGGAACCGAGATAGCAGCGCGACAGGGCACCGCCGGGCCAATGACCGGCAAGATGAGTTGTGCCGTCCGGCCGGAGCGCATCACGATTCTCCCGGCAGAGCGCGCAGCTTCCGCTTCACGCAATCGCCTCGCCGGCCGCGTGTCGAAGCGGATGTTCGCCGGGGGTTCGAGCACATATTTCGTCGCGCGGGACGACGAGACGATCAAGGTACTGGTCCAGAATGCGGGGCAGGACAAGTTCGATGAAGGCCAGGAGGTCGTTCTCACCTGGTCACCCGAAAGTAC
>JALYWP010000177.1 GCA_030852655.1 Pseudomonadota bacterium
GTGCGTTCCTTTACAGACAAGGTGCGGACCAAGGCGGTCGGTGCCGGGGTGCTGAAGTCGATCAAGCCCGGCCAGATGGTCGTCAAGATCGTCCATGACGAGCTGGTCGAGATGCTGGGCGCCGAGGGCGTCGCCATCGATCTCAATGCGCCCGCGCCGGTCGTCGTCATGATGGTCGGCCTGCAGGGCTCGGGCAAGACGACCACGACCGCCAAGATCGCCAAGCGCCTCACCGACCGTCAGAACAAGAAGATCCTGATGGCTTCGCTGGATACGCGCCGGCCGGCCGCGCAGGAGCAGTTGCGCCAGCTCGGCGAGCAGACGGACATTGCCACGCTGCCGATCGTCGCCGGCCAGTCTCCGGTGCAGATCGCGAGCCGCGCCGTGCAGGCAGCCAGGCTCGGCGGCCACGACGTCGTCATCCTCGACACCGCCGGCCGCACCCATGTCGATGAGCCGCTGATGGCCGAGATGGCCGAGATCAGGAAGGCGTCGAACCCCCACGAGATACTGCTGGTTGCCGACAGCCTGACCGGCCAGGACGCCGTCAATCTCGCCAAGAGCTTCGACGAGCGCGTCGGCATCACCGGCCTGGTACTCACCCGCATGGACGGCGACGGACGCGGCGGCGCCGCACTCTCGATGCGCGCCGTCACCGGCAAGCCGATCAAGCTGATCGGCACCGGCGAGAAGATGGACGCGCTGGAGGAGTTTCATCCCAAGCGCATCGCCGACCGTATCCTCGGCATGGGCGACATCGTCTCGCTCGTCGAAAAGGCAGCCGAGACCATCGACGCGGAAAAGGCCGCGGCGATGGCGAAGAAGATGCAGTCGGGCAAGTTCGACCTCAACGACCTTGCCGGCCAGCTCGAGCAGATGTCGAAGATGGGCGGCATGGGCGGCATCATGGGCATGATGCCAGGCATGAGCGGCATGAAGGACAAGCTCGCCTCCGCCGGCCTCGACGACAGGATGTTCAAGCGCCAGGTCGCCATCATCTCGTCGATGACCAAGGCCGAGCGCGCCAATCCCGAATTGTTGAAGCATAGCCGCAAGAAACGCATCGCCGCCGGCTCCGGCACCGATGCCGCCGAGATCAACAAGCTCCTCAAGATGCACCGCCAGATGGCGGACATGATGAAGGCGATGGGCGGCAAGGGCAAGGGCGGCGGCATGATGCGCGGCATGATGGGCGGCCTCGCCTCGAAGATGGGGCTTGGCGGCATGATGCCCGGCATGGGAGGGATGCCCGACCTCTCCAAGATGGACCCGAAGCAACTGGAAGCCCTGCAGAAGCAGGCGGAGGCCGCAGGTCTAGGCGGCGGTCTGCCGAAGGGCCTGCCTGGTGGGCTTCCGGGCGGCCTTCCCGGTCTGGGCGGTGGCGGGTTGCCCGGCCTGCCGGGCGGCATGAAGCTGCCGGGTCTCGGCGGACCGCCGGGACCGGGCAGGAAGAAGTGAGGGGAAGATGAGCGACCCGATCCAGATCACCGACGCGCGAAAATTGCTCGCCGACTACCGTGTCTCGATAGACAATATCGACGCCGCGCTGATCCATATGCTCGCCGAGCGGTTCCGCTGCACCAAGGCGGTCGGCCTGCTGAAGGCAGAGCACGGTTTGCCGCCGGCTGATACGGCCCGTGAAGCCGAACAGATCGCACGCCTTCGCCGCCTCGCCGACGAGGCGCAGCTCGATCCCGATTTCGCGGAAAAATTCCTCAACTTCGTCATCAGGGAAGTGATCCGCCACCACGAACAGATCGCCGCCGGAAACGGCGAGCTGAAGAGCAATGTCTAAATCCGATCAATTGACTGAATTCCAAGGAGCAAAGAAATGTCGTTGAAAATTCGTCTGGCCCGAGCGGGCTCCAAGAAGCGTCCCTATTATCATGTCGTCATCGCCGACGTGCGCAGCCCGCGCGACGGCCGGTTCATCGAGCAGGTCGGCTCGTGGAATCCGCTGCTGCCGAAGGACGCCGAGCGCGTCAAGATCGATGCCGAGCGCGTCAACCACTGGCTGTCCCGCGGCGCGCTGCCCACCGACCGCGTCGCCCGCTTCCTCGACGAGGCCGGCATCACCAAGCGCGAGGCGCGCTCGAACCCGACCAAGGCGCTGCCGGGCAAGAAGGCGCAGGAGCGGGCCGCGGCGCTGAAGAAGGCGCAGGAAGAAGCTGCTGCCGCGATCGCTGCCGCGACCGCTCCGGCCGAGGAGCCCGCCGCCGAGGAAGCTGCGGCTTCCTGACCGTTACGGCCGATCAGGGGAAGCGGGCGGCCACGCCCGCCTTTCCGCTTGCAGCCCGACTGTCTTCCGCTTGTCTTCCATGTTGACAAGCGGCAGGCGGGCTGTAGCTTTGCTGGCAAATGGGGTTTGCCGACCAGAATATCCAAAAATCATTGCCGGGGATCGGTCGCAATGCGTCCGTCCTTTCCCGGCATCTCGTCTATTGGGTCCTGCCCGCGCTCGTCTCATGCGCGATGGTCCTGGCATATTTTTTGGGCAGCGAACCGCTGCGCAATCTCGTCGCAGCGCCCGTCAACCGCGAGTTCGGACTGCTGGAACACCTGCAGTCGGCCCTTCTCCTCATAACCGCCCTTGGCGGTCTCGCGGGCTTCCGGCGCGCCGGCAATAGGGTCGAGCAGGCGGTATGCGTCGTGATTGCCGCAGGTTCCTTCTTCATCCTGCTGGAGGAGATCGACTTCGGACTCCACTATTGGGAATATCTCTTCGGCGAATCCGGCCTGGAGACGCTGAACGTCCACAATCAGGGAAACAATCTGCCGATCTTCAAGACCGGTTCCGACGTCCTCGCCATCGCCCTGTTTGTGATTTTCCCGCTCGCGGCGGGCCGCCTTACCGACCCGCGCCTGACATATTTCGTGCCCGACCGCCTGATCGCCGTCACCGTGATTGCCGGCCTCGCGGTGTCGCAGCTTGCGCACATCCTCGAAGACGCAGGCCTTTATCCGGGCGGACCGCTCGATCACAACGTGTCCGAGTTCCGCGAGACCTTCACCTATTACGCATTCATGCTCTACGGGCTGGATCTCGCGCTCTGCCGCAAATGGCCGTCATCGGCCCGCGGCCGGGCCAGCGAATAGAGCGACGCCATCTCTCCCTCGTAATCGCCGACCTCCGCGAGGAGGAGGTCGGTGATTCGCGCTATGCCGCCTTGCGCTTCGGCTGGATTAGGCCGCGCTCGACCAGCAGTTCGGCGATCTGCACGGCGTTCAAGGCTGCGCCCTTGCGCAGATTGTCCGAGACAATCCACATCGACAAGCCGTTCTCCAGGGTCGAATCCTCGCGGATGCGCGAGATGAAGGTGGCGTCCTCGCCGGCCGATTCGAGCGGCGTGATGTAGCCGCCGTTCTCACGCTTGTCCAGGACCTGGCAGCCCGGCGCGTCGCGCAGTATGTCCCTCGCCTCGTCGGCGGTGATCGGCTTCTCGAACTCGATATTGACGGCTTCCGAATGGCCGATGAACACCGGCACGCGCGCGCAGGTCGCGGTCAGCTTGATCTTCGGGTCGAGCATCTTCTTGGTCTCGGCCACCATCTTCCACTCTTCCTTGGTGGAGCCGTCGTCGAGGAAGACGTCGATATGCGGGATGACGTTGAAGGCGATGCGCTTGGTGAACTTCTTGTTCTCGACCTGGTCGGCGACGAACACCGCGCGGGTCTGCGTGAACAGCTCGTCCATGCCTTCCTTGCCGGCGCCCGATACCGACTGGTAGGTGGCGACGACCACGCGCTTGACGGTGGCGGCATCGTGCAGCGGCTTCAGCGCGACGACGAGCTGGGCGGTCGAGCAGTTCGGATTGGCAATGATGTTCTTCTTCGTGAACTGCGCGATCGCTTCCGGGTTCACCTCCGGCACGATCAGCGGCACGTCCTGGTCGTAGCGGAAGGCAGAGGAATTATCGATGACGACGCAGCCCTGCTGGCCGATCTTCGGCGACCACTGCTTGGACACCTCTCCGCCGGCCGACATCACGCAGATGTCGGTGTCGGAGAAATCGTGGCTCTCCAGCGCGCGCACCTTCAGCGTCTTGTCGCCGTAGGACACTTCGGTGCCCTGGCTGCGGCGCGAGGCGAGCGCCACCACCTCGTCGGCCGGAAAGCCGCGCTCCTCGAGGATGGTGAGCATTTCCCGGCCGACATTGCCGGTGGCGCCGACGACCGCAATCTTGAAACCCATGAGACTTCTCCTGCCCTCTCCGCCTGTTGCTGTTTGAGGAAACCCGCCGACCGGCGCGGGCCTCGTCCCCCGAGGCCGGACCCGGGAGGGACGGTAAGGCCAAGGGAGATCAGACCGTTTTGCCGGTCGTTTTGGTAGTCGTCGTTTTGGCCGTGGTTCTGGTGATACGGGACGGCGCGACTGCGCAGCCGGCCCGATGGTCCGCCCGAAGGTTCCCATCATGGCCGGGGAAGTCGAATGCAAAAAGCGCCATCAACAGGCCGCGCATGGTCCGAAAGTCCCGTTCGCCGCGGGTTTTACCGGGAATCCGCAAATAGTCAATCGAAGTCCGCCCTCGATATCCATCGGCAGTATCCATTCGCGACCGCGCTCATCGGGAATTGATTTGGACAGGCGGCGGCGACGCTCTAGCGTGCCTCATGGGCGGCAATCGATGGAGGAACCCATGGCTATTGCGAGACGCGCGCTGCTTTCGGGCGGATTGGCGGCCGGCCTTGCCATCGCCGCGGCCGGCCCGACGCTCGCTCATCACGGCTGGTCATGGACCGAGGACGGCTTCTTCGAACTCGAGGGGATCATCAAGGAGATCAATATCGGCAATCCGCATGCCACGCTCGACGTAGACGTCGAGGGCGAGATCTGGCGGGTCGAACTGGCGCCGCCCTCGGCGACCATCCGTGCCGGCTTTACCGAGGATGCGGCCAAGGTCGGCGATGAGGTGGTCGCGATCGGCAACCGCTCGCGCGACGAGACCGAGAAGCGCATGAAGGCTGTGCGCATCACCGTCAACGGCAGGACCTACGACGTCTATCCAGGCCGCGCGCCGGGCTGAGAACAGGCATACGGCGGCGGATGGAATTCCTTCAGGCCATTGAGCAGGCGGGGCCGGTCAGGCTGCTCAAGGTTTCCTTTGTCGCCTACCCGATCGTCAACGCACTCCATATCGCGGCGATAGGCACATTGTTCGGCAGCGTGCTGCTGATAGACCTGTCCGTGCTCGGCGCGATACGCTCGGTCCCGCGCGAAAGACTGGTCGCGCTCCTTCGGCGCGTCGCGCTCGCCGCCTTCGTCCTTGCCCTTCTGGCGGGGCTTGCGCTGTTCTCCGTCCAGGCGACGCAATATGTCCGCAACCCGGCCTTCCTTGCGAAGCTCGGACTGATCGCGGCCGCCGCGATCAATTTCCTGGCCTTCACCGTGCTGGATGGGAAGAATCGCGCGTCGCCGCCCTCGCCGGCATTGCGCGTCCTTGCTTTCGTATCAGTTCTGCTGTGGAGCGGCGTCATCCTTGCAGGCCGCTTCATCGGCTTCGTCTGAGGGCTGCCGAGGGGCAAACCCGATCGCCAAACCTGTCCACGCCATCATTTTCGATGCTAGCCTGGTCGCGAGATTCGGAGCGGCGAGAGGACTTCATGCGCGGCGAAGTGCTTCACTATGACGAGGCCCACGGTTTCGGCTTCATCACCGGTGCGGACGGCAATCGCTACACGTTCCGAGGCGAGGATGTCGCACGCTCGGTCCCGCTGGCGAGGGGTGTCGTCGTCGAATTCCTGGAAAGCGGCGACCGGGCGCGGGACATCTCCCGCCCGGTGGCCGATGCGTCCGGCGCCGCTCCGACCGCCGTACCATTGCGGCCATCGGCACCACGACATTTCGGCCGCAACGCGGTCGATGGAGAACGGGCCGAGACAGGACTCTGGAGCTACTTCCGGGACGCCGTCACCATCAACTACGCCAATTTCCGCACCCGCGCGCGGCGCAAGGAATATTGGGGGTTCGTCCTCTTCTCGATCCTGGCGCTAATCGCGCTGTCGCTCGTCGGCATGGCAATCGATCTGACACTCGGCAACATGCAGCCTGGCGACGAGTTTCCGGTTGCGACCCTCGGCATATTGGGGCTGGCTGTTCTCGCCGGCATCGTCCCGTCGGTTGCGATGGCGGTACGCCGGCAGCACGATATCGGCCTGTCGGGCTGGTTTTACCTGGTCTTTCTCGTTCCCTCAGTCGGCTACCTGATCCTTCTCGTCTTTGCGCTGATCCCATCGCAGAAACGCGTAAACAAATGGGGTCCGGTGCCGGCGGGGATAAGGGTCCAACCGTCTCATGCGGGCTGATACCGGATTGCGCCCGTCTGAAAGAGTCATCGGCTGCGGAACCAAATACCAGCCCGCACGTTTCTAGCGTTGGCTCCACCAATAGTGGCTGCTGTTCAGGCAACAGCCCACCGCTCAGCGAGCGGTGGGTGCCTTGTGGTTGCGACGGCCCCGTTGCGGACTTCTACCAAACGGATTTCTCGGGAACCTAACCGCGAGTTTGCAGTTTTTCGCCCGAGGAGCAGTTGCATTGAATTTCCCGCCAATCGAGTTGTTTCGATCCGCTTCGAAACAGTCCGACGTAAGCAAGCAGTGATGCGCATCGCTCAGGTCGCGCCGCTCTACGAGTCCGTGCCGCCGGGGCTCTACGGCGGCACCGAGCGCATCGTCTCTTACCTGACCGAGGGCCTCGTCGCGCGTGGCCATCAGGTGACGCTGTTCGCCAGCGCCGAATCGGTCACGTCGGCAAGGCTGGTTGCTGCCCGGCCGCGCGCATTGCGTCTGGACCAGGGCCTTCGATCCGCGACGGCCGCGCATCTGGCGATGCTGCATCAGGTCCGGCAGCGCTCCGACGAGTTCGACATGATCCATGTGCATCTCAGCCATTTCATCCATTTCCCGATCCTTGCCGACGTGGCCGGGAAAACCGTCACCACGCCGCATGGCCGTCTGGACTACGCCGACCTGCCTGGCGCCTATGCGTGCTGGCCCAATTTTCCGATGGTCTCGATATCGATGCGGCAGCGCCGTCCGCTCGGCCAGGCGCGATGGGTCGGCAATGTCTATCACGGCCTGCCGCTGGAGGCCTATCCGCGCCGCCCGCAGGGGAACGGCGACTACCTCGCCTTTCTCGGCCGCATGTCGCGCGACAAGCGGCCCGACCGCGCGATCGAGATCGCACGGCGCGCAGGCATGAGGCTGAAGATGGCGGCCAAGATCGAAGGCGATGACGAGGCTTATTTCAGGGAGACGGTCGAGCCGCTGCTGGGTGACGACGTCGAATTCATCGGCGAGGTGGACGAGGCGGCGAAGGCGGCCTTTCTCTCCAACGCCGCCGCGCTGCTGTTTCCCATCGACTGGCCCGAACCCTTCGGGCTCGTCGTCATCGAGGCCATGGCCTTTGGCGTTCCCGTCATCGTCTGGAAGGAGGGAGCGATGCCCGAGATCGTCGACGATGGCGAAACCGGCTATGTCGTCGATTCGATCGAGGCAGCCGTCGTGGCCGCAGCCAGATGCGCGGTGCTCGACCGGAGCCGCATCAGGGAGGTCTTCGAGCGGCGTTTTTCGGCTGACCGCATGGTTGCGGACTATGAGGCGATCTACCGCACGCTCGCGGGAGAGGCCGGCGAACGTCCGGAGGCTTTGGCCGAAACCGTAACTGGTTCCGACCGCGTTCGAGGAATGCGATGATCGCCGGAACGGCATTGCCGGTCGAGCCGCAGCGCATCGACGAAAGACAGCTGGATCCCGCGGTGGCACTGGCGGCGCTCGACGATGCCAGCCCGCGCGAGCCGCATCGCCAGTTCGCCCTGAAACACGAAGACTGCTTCGTCGTTGCCGACGCGCATGGCGACATCAGGGGTGTCGGCGACGGGCTGTTCATCAACGACACGCGCGTGCTGTCGCTGTTGCGCCTGCAGGTGGCGGGACAACAGCCCTCGCTGCTCGGCGCATCGCTGTCGCAGGACAACATCCTCTTCACCGCCAACCTCAGCAATCGCGGCCGCGCATCGGACGGGGTGCCGCACGGCGTGATCCACATCGAACGCAGCCGCTTCCTCTGGCAGGAACGGCTGTTCGAGCGCATCACGGTCACCAACTACTGGGGCCGGAAGCTGACCGTGCCGATGCGGCTCGAATTCGCCGCCGACTTCCGCGACATGTTCGAGGTGCGCGGTTCGACGCGCAGCAGGCGCGGCACGTCGCATGACGCCGAAGCTGCCGGGCGTTCGGTGCGGTTCCGCTACGAAGGGCTCGACGGACTGGTGCGGGAGTCGGCGATCGCTTTCTCCGAACTGCCTGCCGAACTCACCTGCGACAGCGCGGAATTCGGCCTTGAGGTCGCGCCACGCGGGCGCAGGTCGATCTTCATCGAGGTCGGCGCCGAGCCTTCCGAGCCTTCGCGCGTGCGTTTCCGCGCCGCCGCTGCGAGGGCGCGCTTTGCGATGCGCTCGAAGCGCCGGCAGGGGGCGACGCTGCAAAGCTCCGGCCGCGTGTTCAACGACTGGCTCGTGCGGGCGCGTTCCGACATCGCGCTTTTGACGACCGACCTGGAGACGGGCCCCTATCCCTATGCCGGCATACCCTGGTTCTCGACGGCATTCGGCCGCGACGGCGTCGTATCCGCCCTCCAGATGCTCTGGCTCGACCCCAGCCTGGCGCGCGGCGTGCTGACTTTCCTGGCCCGGCACCAGGCGACCGAGACCGCGTCGTTCAGCGATTCGGAGCCTGGCAAGATCATGCACGAGACGCGCAAGGGCGAGATGGCGGCGCTGCGCGAACTGCCTTTCGGGCGCTATTATGGCGGCGTCGACACGACGCCGCTCTATATCTACCTCGCCACCTCCTATGCCCAGCGCATGGGCGATACGGCGTTCGTCGACAGCCTGTGGCCCTCGCTGCTGGCGGCCACCGCCTGGATCGAAGCCGTCGCCGCGCGCTCGCCCGACGGGTTCGTCACCTACCAGCGGGCCGCCGGCACAGGGCTTTCGAACCAGGGCTGGAAGGACAGCCACGATTCCGTCTTTCACGCCGATGGCCGCATCCCGGCCGGACCGATAGCCCTGGTCGAAGTCCAGGGCTACGTCTTCGCCGCGCTGCGCGGCATGGCGGAATTGGCCCGGCAACGCGGCGAGGAGGAGCTTGCGACCGGCTGGTCGGCAAGAGCGGAAACGCTGCGCGAGTCCGTCGAGGCCCGCTTCTGGATGGAGGATAAGGGTTTCTACTGCATCGCGATCGACGGCAATGGCGACCAATGCGCAGTGCGGGCGTCGAACGCCGGCCATCTCCTGTTCGTCGGCCTGCCCGGCCCCGAACGTGCGGCGCGGGTCGCCGAGCAACTGCTCTCAGGACATTTCTACAGCGGCTGGGGCATACGCACGCTGGCCGACGACGAGTTGCTGTTCAACCCGATGTCCTATCACAACGGTTCGATCTGGCCGCATGATACCGCGATCTGCGGCGCCGCGCTGGCGCGCTATGGCGGGCGCGATGCAGCGGTCAGGCTGACCAGCAGCATGTTCGAGGCGGCGGTGCAGTTCCAGATGCGGCTGCCGGAGCTGTTCTGCGGCTTCGTGCGCTCTCCCGGCGAGGCACCTGTGGCATATCCGGTGGCGTGCCTGCCACAGGCGTGGTCGGCCGGGGCGCCGTTTATGCTGCTGCAGTCCTGCCTTGGCCTTCGTGTCGACGGCTGGACGGGCGAGATCACCGTCGACCGCCCGCGGCTGCCCATCGGCATAGACAGCCTGACGGTGCGCCGCCTGAGCGTCGGCAAAGCCTCGGTCGACGTGCACTTCCGACGCGTCGGAGACCGTGTCGCCTGCCATCTGGACCGGGAGCATGAAGGCCTTGTGCCGCTGCTCGTGCGGTCGTGATGGAACCTTGCGGCGGCGCAGGGGTTGGTGCCGTGTCGCCCGGTTGTCCGGGCTGTTCGTGGTACCCTGATGACTTCGCAACTTTCGATGACCCTGTTCTGGCTGATCTTATTCGGCAGCTTCGCCTTTTCCGCGCTGGCCCTTGCTTTCACCGTGATGCAGCCAACCCGACGCGCCGCCCGATCCGGCGTTGCAAACGCCCCGGTGGCGCCGTTGCGCGAAAGCGACCGGATGACGGCGGCCGAAGATGCGCTCGTGCAATGGTCGCCCGACATGCTGCGCCAGATACTGCAGACGGAACTGCCTGACGCCGACCTCATCGTCGTATCCAACCGTGAGCCCTATGTTCACGAGCGCGTTCGCGACCGAATCCAGTTGCAAGTGCCGGCGAGCGGGCTCGTTTCGGCGCTCGAGCCGATCACACGCACCTGCGCCGGCACCTGGATCGCGCATGGCAGCGGCTCGGCTGACATGGAAACGGTCGATGCGAACGACCGCCTGGCAGTGCCACCCTCGAACCCCGCCTATACGCTGAGACGCGTCTGGCTGACGGAGGAAGAGTACAAGGGCTACTATTCGGGGTTCGCCAATGAGGGGCTCTGGCCGCTCTGCCACATCGCCTTCGAGCGGCCGATCTTCCGGGCCGCCGACTGGGAGTGCTACCAGGCCGTCAACCGCAAATTCGCCGAGGTGGTGCTGCAGGAGGCCCGGACCGAACGCCCGGTCATCCTCGTCCAGGATTATCATTTCGCGCTGCTGCCACGGCTCATCCGCGAAAAGCTGCCGCAAGCGGTCATCATCACCTTCTGGCACATACCCTGGCCGAATGCCGAGGTGTTCGGCGTCTGTCCATGGCGCGAGGAAATCATCGACGGCCTGCTCGGCAGCTCGATCCTCGGCTTCCACATCCAGCTCCACTGCAACAATTTCATCGACTGCGTCGACCGGTTTCTGGAATCGCGTATAGACCGCGAGGATTCCTCCATCACCTATGGCGGCAACGCCACCGCCGTGCACCCCTACCCGATCTCCATCGAATGGCCGGAGGAACGACGCCCGACGGGAAGGGACGCGCGCGAGCGCATCTTCCAGAAATTCGGTCTGCCCGCCGACATGAAGCTGGCGCTCGGCGTCGAGAGGCTCGACTACACCAAGGGCATACTCGACCGTTTCCGGGCGCTCGACGAGTTCTTCCAGCAGCATTCGGACTGGATCGGTCGCGTGGTCTTCATCCAGGTCGCCGCACCCAGCCGCAGCGCGCTTGCGTCATATAGCAGCCTGCATGAGGAGTGCCTGCGTCTCGTCGCTGAAATCAACGAGCGCTACGGTCGCAACGGCTACCGGCCCGTGATCCTGCTCGACGAGCATCACGATCAGTCGCAGTTGCTGGATCTCTACCGCGCGGCGGACCTCTGTGTGGTCTCCAGCCTTCATGACGGCATGAACCTGGTCGCCAAGGAGTTCGTCGCCGCCCGCGACGACGAAAAGGGCGTACTCGTGCTCAGCACATTCGCCGGTGCGTCGCGCGAACTCGGCGAAGCCCTGCTGGTCAACCCGTTCGACGCGGCCGGCATGGGCGAGGCGTTCTTCCAGGGCCTGACCATGCCTGACGACGAAGTGTGCGAGCGGATGCGGCGGATGCGCGACACGGTCAGAACCAACAACGTGTTCCGCTGGGCCGGCTCGATGCTCCTCGACGCGGCGCGCATCCGCAACCGCGCTCCTTCCGCGCCGCCGGCCGGGCCGCAAAGTGTTACCAGGGAAAGGGTGCGCATCGCATGACGGTCCCGCCTCCACCCGCGGCCGAACTCGTCGGGCCCAAAATCGCCCTTTTCCTCGACATAGACGGAACGCTGCTCGAGCACCGGCCACATCCGGACGACGTGCGCGTCGACGGCAGGTTGCGCGGCCTGCTTGGCGCCGTCGCCGACAGGCTCGACGGCGCGGTGGCTTTCGTGACGGGACGCAATGTGGCGATGGTCGACCGGCTGTTCGCGCCGCTGCATCTGCCGACCGCCGGCCTCTATGGCCTGGAGCACCGCCTGACGGCCGACGGCCGCGTCGAGCGGGCCGAGGAGCCGTCCGATCTCGCGGCTGTTGCCGACCAGCTCCAGCACCGCTTCCACACCACGGAAGGCATCTATTTCGAGCGCAAGGGCGCCGTGCTTGCGGTTCATACGCGCGCCGCGCCGGCAGCATTCCCGGAGGTCAAGGCGGCGGCCGAGGAGGCACTGGCGCGGCTTCCGGACGGCTACCGGATCGTCGCCGGCCATGCCGGCCTGGAATTCATGCCGCTCGAGGCGCTCAAGAGCGCGGCGATCGAACGCTTCATGGGCGTACCGCCATTTTCCGGGCGCCTGCCTGTCTTCCTCGGTGACGACGTTTCGGACGAAGCGGGCTTCGAATATGTGAACGCGCAGGACGGTGTCTCCATCCGCGTGCGTCCAGGCACCGGCGCCACCGCGGCGGCATTCGCGCTGCCGGACGTTGCCAGCGTCCATGAATGGCTGGCCGGCTTGAGCGAAACAGCCGAAATCGGCAATTAAGCATGTCTCCGAAAGCGGTTCCGGCTTCGGGGCAAAGCATAAAAATCTAAAGCGCGAGAAGCGAACCCGAAAGATCGCGACGCGCATTAGAGCCATCCGTGTTGCCCAAAGAAGGCGGGCACCGCGAGACAACGCGGTGCCTTGGATCGAGGGCGTTGCTGGAGCAATTCAATTGGATCGGTTCATCGCTTCCGTTGGGACGATGAACTGATCTAGCCTTGCGGCTGCGGCTCCATTCCGCCTTCCGGTTCGGACCCCTTCTTGCGCTTGCCCGACGCGCCGGCCTTCGGCACTGCCGAGCCGCGCGAGGGCGGCGTGTCGTCGCCAAGGTCGCGCGACGGCTTCTGGCCGGCGATCAGCTGCTTGATCTCCTCACCCGACAGCGTCTCGTATTCCAGCAGGCCCTCGGCGAGCGCCACCCAGTCCTTCTTCTTCTTGGTCAGCACGTTCTTGGCCGTGGTGTAGGCCTCGTCTATCAGCCGCCGGACTTCGGCGTCGATGAGCTGGGCGGTCTCTTCCGAGACGTTCTGCTGCCGTGCTACGGAATGGCCGAGGAACACCTCTTCCTGGTTCTCGCCATAGGCCACGTGGCCGAGCTTGTCGGAAAAGCCCCAGCGCGTGACCATGGCGCGCGCCAGCTTGGTCGCCTGGTCGATGTCGGAGGCCGCGCCTGAGGTAATGTTCTCCTTGCCGAACTTGAACTCCTCGGCGACGCGGCCGCCCATCATGATCGCCAGTCGCGAGATCATGTATTTGTAGCTCATCGAATAGCGGTCGCCTTCGGGCAATTGCATGACCATGCCGAGCGCGCGGCCGCGCGGGATGATCGTCGCCTTGTGCAACGGATCGGCCGACGGGACGTTGAGCGCCAGGATGGCATGCCCCGCCTCGTGGTAGGCGGTGAGTTCCTTCTCGGCCTGGGTCATGGCCGTCGAGCGGCGCTCCGCGCCCATCATCACCTTGTCCTTGGCGTCCTCGAACTCCT
>JALYWP010000216.1 GCA_030852655.1 Pseudomonadota bacterium
GGCTGCCAGGACATCGCCTGGGACGTGGCGGGCGGTATCGCCGAGCATGACCTGACCGCCGCCGAAGCCGCGTCGCTATGCCATGTGATCGAAGCCTCGGGCACCAAAGTCAATGTGCCCCTGCTCGGCGCCATGCTGCCCTGCTACCTGGCCTTCCAGCTTGGAATGTGGTCGACCGCGTCGGGGACCGCTGCGTGCGACATGGCCGACCGATACGCGCGAAAGCTGTCGCAGTGCTTTTCGGAACGGCCAGGATAACTATCGGTCAGCCGGGCAGGACGATGGCGATGCGCGGATGAGTTCTTGCCACCAAGCTCGGCTCGACGGGGTCGAGATTGAGCGCGGCCTGCTGGAAGTGCTCGACTGTCAGCCCCAAACCCTTCCGCAGCGCGGTTTTCGGCCGCCAGTCCAACAGGCCGATGGCGCGTCTGATGTCGGGGCGGCGGCGCCGTGGATCGTCGACCGGCAAAGGCAGGAACCGGATGTCGGAGGACGATCCCGTCATCTCGAGAACCAATTCGGCGAGTTCCAGGATGGTGAACTCGCCGGGATTGCCGAGATTGACCGGGCCGTCCGGCGCGGGGCTTGCCTCCAGGAGGCGACAAAGCCCGTCCAGCAGGTCGTTCACATAGCAGAAGGAGCGGGTCTGCGAGCCGTCGCCGTAGATGGTGAGCGGCTCGTTGCGCAGCGCCTGGACGATCAGATTGGAAACCACCCGCCCGTCATTCGGATGCATTCTCGGTCCGTAAGTGTTGAAGATGCGGGCAACACGCACATCGGCGCGGCCGCTTCTGATATAGTCGAAGCACATCGCCTCTGCGGCGCGTTTGCCTTCATCGTAGCAGGCTCGCGGTCCGGTGCAATTGACGCTGCCGGCGTATGTCTCGTTCTGCGGATGCAAGTCCGGGTCGCCATAGACTTCACTGGTCGACGCCTGCAGGAAGCGCGCGCCGCAGCGCTCGGCGAGATCGAGAAGATTAAGTGTACCCACGACACAGGTGCGCATCGTGTGCACCGGATCGGCCTGGTAATGCGGCGGCGAGGCCGCGCAGGCGAGATTGTAGATCCGATCGACCTCGGTGTTCAGCTTGATGGGCTCGCAAATGTCGCGCGCGAGCAGGGAAAAGCGCGGATGGTTCCTGATCGAGCGGAGATTGTCCTCGTCGCCGGTGACGAAATTGTCAACGCAGAGAACCCGGTGCCCCCGGTCCAGCAGCATCTCGCACAAATGAGAGCCGAGGAATCCTGCGCCGCCTGCAACTATGGTGGTCTTGCTGGGTCTGGTACGAGGCATCTGTTTTCCTTCACTAAGCAGCTTGGATCCCGCTTGTTTCGACATTGAAGAGACTGGACAGGCAGCGCAGAAGATCGCGGGCTCGTGCCGTTCCGGTGTGGGCTTCGAGTACGCGCTGCCTTGCCTCGCGGGCTACGCCGGCGCGCGTGCCTTCATCGGAATGGTGCAGGATTGCGCAGACATCTTCCGTCGAGCGCGCCACGTAGATCGCCTCGCCCGGAGTGAGGAAGCTGTCCAGTCCTTGCCAGGGGTCGCTAACGGCAGGGCATCCGCACGCGGCGGCCTCGAAAAGCCTGACACTCGGCGACCAACCGGCGGCGATCATGTCTGCCCGCGTCAGATTCAGGGTGTAGCGTTGCCGGCTGTAGAAGGGCGCGTGCTCCGACGGCGGCAGATGATCGATGCGCTCGACATTGTCCGGCCAGCGAATTGCCGACGGATATTGCGGGCCGGCAACGACGAAGCGACGGTCGGGCATGTTGCGGGCCACATCGATGAGCAGCCGCTCCAGCGAAGGCTGCCGATCGGGGCTGTAGGTTCCCATGTAGCCCAGGTCCCATTTCAGCGGCTCGCCGGTCGGCGCATAGAGGGTTTCGTCGACTGAACAGTAGAGGGGTTCGGCGCGCCGGGCGCCGAATTCGCTCTGGAGGCGCTCCAGCGTCGGGCCGCCGGTGAAGGAGAAGTAGATATCGAACAGGCCGACTTGGCGCCGCGCCAGATATTCACCATCGCCGGCTTTCAGCTTGGCCAGCGTGACCGGCGTATCGATGTCGTAAAAACAGAGGCTCCCCGTGCACAGGGCGGCGATGCAGTCGATGACGTCAACGCCTTCGGGCACGAACGAGCCGACGATGACGACATCCGCCTTGCGAAGACGATTTCCGTGGATCGAGTTCAGGTCTTCTACACGGTCGTAGTAGGTCAGCTCGCAGAATTCCGGCTCCGTCAGGTCGCGGTGTTCGGCATACCAGGGTACATTCCGCTCGAGGAAGGTGAGCCGGTGACCCAGGCCATGGAGGCCCCGCATGAGCGCGCGAAAGGTCGTTGCGTGACCGTTGCCCCACGAGGAAGAAAGGGAGAGGCCGACGATTACGATGTCGAGGGGACGCTGGGTCACTCGGCCGCCTCCATGGTAGAACGGCGCGCTGTGGAATCATTCGCGAAAGTGCGGAACGTTTCGTCGGCCAACTTCGCCCGGTGACCATAGGTATGCTCCGCGAGCACCCGCCGGAGCGCAGCCGAGCCGATGGTGTTCGCTCGCTCTGTCGAGAGTTTCAGAAGATCGACCACATCCTTGCCATCGCGAGCGACAAGAATTTCCTCTTCCGGTTTGAGGAAAAGCTCTATTCCAGCCCAGGCGTCGCTGATCAGGCAGGCTCCGGCGCCCGCAGCCTCGAACACCCTAGTCGCAGGCGAAAACCCGTTGCTCGCCATGCTGTCGCGGCTGATGTTGAGCACGGCTTTCGGCGTGACGTTGAAGGCATTGTGATCGCCGGTGCCGACATGCCCGATCCAGTTGACGTTCCCTGGCATCAGCTTGTCGCCCCATCCCGCTCCGCCGAGCAGGAAAGACTTGTGTGGGGTCTGCTCAGCCGGCTCCAGGAAAAGGGCCTCGACCCGCGCCTCCCTATCGGGCAGGCGATTGCCCAGGAAAGCAAGTTCGCATTTAAAGCGGGGATCTGGCGGGACGGGATGGTGCGTTTGGGGATCGAGCGCATTGTAGATCGGGGTGCAGTGCGCCGCACCCATCGCCCTGTAGGCATGGACTACCGGGTCGCCGCCGCCATAGGTGAGCACCAGATCGAGCTTGCGCAGCGCACGGTGCAGGGGATGATCCGGCTCGTCGCGCAGCTGCGCGAGCGTTGCCGGTGCATCGACGTCCCAGAATATCTTCAAGCCATCGGGACGCGCGTGCCGCAGAACCTCCAGCAGCAACGCCTCGTCTTCATAGCCGACGCCGCTCGCCTTAACGACGATGTCGGCCTCCGACGCTCTGGCTGCCGCCTGCAGCAGCGCTTGCGGCGTGGCGTCGTAGACGACGACCGAACACCAGTCAGGCGCCTCGATGTCGCGATGCCTCTGGCGATCGTAGACGTCCGGCTCGTAGAAGGTGATGTCGTAGCCAAGCCGCGCCAGCGCCTTGAGCAGCCCGCGATAATAGGTCGCCGCGCCATTCCAATACGAGGACAGGAGGCTAGAACCGTAAAAGGCCATCTTCATTGCGCGGCTTCCTTCTGCTGAAGTTGGTCGACGACCTGCGCGCTTCCGTGAACCGAGAGGATGTCGAGAAGCTGGTCGACGCGATGCGCGCAGGTGTGGCGTGCGGCAATCGTTTCGATGCCATTGGCTGCAAGGGCTTCGGCGACGTCCTTGTCATGGACGACCATACGAAGCCGTTCCCGCATTTGGGGTGGGCTTCGCGCGAACAGGAAATCCTTGTCGGCGCGGAACAGGCCTTCGGCGTCGTCCCAGGGCGCCGAGACGAGTGGGATTCCGCAGGCGAGGGCTTCGAACATGCGGATGGTTGGGATGCCCGGCAGGCTCTCGACATAGGGCGCGCGCGGTATGTGTACCGTCGCCCGATGCCGAGCGAAAACGTCGGGCACTTCGGCGTTGGGCAGCCAGCCTAGATAGTCGATGCCCGCCGCCGAGAGTGCTGACAGAGCGGCTGAGGGATAGCGCACGCCGTGAACAGATGC
>JALYWP010000049.1 GCA_030852655.1 Pseudomonadota bacterium
TCGGAGCGGGCTGTTGAACAATTTCTCGAAAGCCCTGAAAGAGGCTTTGTCCAACGGCGGCTGGCACTATCTCCGCCAGTGCAAGGGCGACCATGAAATTTGGCACCATCCGTCGACAACTCTATGACATCTCGTCACAGGGCCAACGCCGTCCTCAAGCAGGCGGGGCTCCCCAAGGCGTTTTAGGTACTCTAGTCATGCGAAGCACAACAAGGACGAGCCGCAAGTGATGACGACTGATGTGATACGGCTACCGGCCGAAGGTGTGTTTCTGGGTCGCGCTTTTGCCGATGGATGGTCGCATCCGGCAATCGTCGCCGTGCGCGACGGGCAGGTAATCGATATCACGTCAAAGGACGCGCCGACCTCCCGCGACATCTGCGAACTGCCCGACCCGGCGGCGTTCGTCGCCACGGCAGACGGTAAGCCGGTCGGCACTCTTGCCGAGATCGCGGCGAACAGCTTTTCAGCCGGACGCGATCCGACGAAGCCTTATCTGCTGTCGCCCGTCGATCTGCAGGCGGTGAAGGCGGCCGGGGTCACCTTCGTCGTCTCACTTCTGGAACGCGTGATCGAGGAGCAGGCACGTGGCTCGGCCGAGAAAGCCGATGCGATCCGCGCCGACATCGCCACGCTCATCGGCCACGACCTTTCCAGGCTGAAGCCAGGCTCGGCCGAGGCAGCCGCCGTCAAGGCGAAGCTGGTCGAGCGCGGGATGTGGTCGCAATATCTGGAGGTCGGCATCGGTCCAGATGCCGAGATTTTCACCAAATGTCAGCCGATGGCCACGGTCGGCTTCGGCTCCGACATCGGGCTGCATCCGATCTCCACCTGGAACAATCCCGAGCCCGAGGTCGCCGTCGTCGTCTCGAGCGCGGGGCGCATCGTCGGCGCCACGCTGGGCAATGACGTCAATCTGCGCGACGTGGAAGGACGCTCGGCGCTGCTGCTTGGCAAGGCCAAGGATAACAATGCATCCGGCTCGCTCGGGCCGTTCATCCGCCTTCTCGACGAAAGCTACTCCCTCGATGACGTGAAGTCCGCGTTGGTCGAGTTGAAAGTCGAGGGCGAGGACGGCTTCGTGCTCGACGGCGTAAGCTCGATGGCCGAGATAAGCCGTTCGCCGGAAGAACTCGTCGCGGCGGCGATCGGCACGCACCACCAGTACCCCGACGGGTTTGCCCTCTATCTCGGCACGATGTTTGCGCCGGTGAAGGACCGCGGCGAGATCGGCCAGGGATTTACCCACAATGTCGGCGACATGGTCACCATCTCCAGCGAAAAGCTCGGCGCGCTGGTCAACCGCGTTCGGCTGTCGCCGGATTGTGCTCCCTGGACCTATGGCGCCAGCCACCTGATGCGGGACCTCGCCAGGGCCCGGCTGATCTGAGTCAGGCCTGGCCGGCCGCTGCTTTGCGCCCGCTCGTCTCGGCAAGCCATATGCCGCCGAGCACGAGCGCCAGGGCGACGGCATGGTAGAGGTGGAACTCTTCGCCAAGCAGCAGCACCGACATCAAGGTTCCGAAAACCGGCACGAGGTTGACGAAGAGGCCGGCGCGGTTCGCTCCGATGTCCTCGACACCCCGCACGTAGAACAGTTGCGCCAGGACCGAGGGAAAGATCACGGTATAGAGGATGATCGCCCAGCCCCGCGCATCCGGCACTATGCTGGCGCCGGCCTGCGCTTCCGCGAGGGCGAAGGGGATTGACGTGATGAACGCTCCCGCCATCAGCGCGATCATCAGGCTCTGCCAATGGATGTCGGGCTTGAAACGCAGCGCAACCGTATAGCCGGCATAGCCGACGACGGCGGCAAGCATCAGCGCGTCGCCGAAATTGAGGTCCAGCCCGAGCAGCCTTGCCGGGTCGCCGTGGCTGGCGGTGAGCACGACGCCGATGAGCGCGACGAGGAAGCCCGTGACCTGCGCCAGGGTGGCGCGCAGCCGAAACAGCAGGAAATTGAAGATGAAGATCAGCATCGGAATGCCAGCCTGCTCGATGCTGACATTGATCGCGGAGGTGTGGACCACGGCGGAATAGAGGGCGACGTTGAAGATGGAAAAGCCGACGGCGCCGAGCGCCATCAGGTAGATCGCGTTTCGCCGCACGGCAGTCCAGTCGGCCATCAGCCTCGGCCAGCCGATCATGCAGAGGACGACAAGCGCAAAACCCCAGCGTGCTGTCGTCAGCAGCATCGGCGAGACGTGGCCGATGGCGAGCTTGCCGGCGACGGCGTTGCCGCCCCAGAAAAGCGTGGTCAGAAGCAGGAGCGGGTAGGCTGTCTTGTGCATATCGGTCCGGCGCGGCGCAGGAGCCGGACCTATTGCCTGGGGCGGGCCAAGTAAAGGCGGGGAAAGCCGCGACTTATTGTGCCTGCCGGCTTTTGATCGGTAAAGAAATGTCGCGCTGGAAAGGCCTTGTCGTTATAGAGGCCTGTCGCTCGCGTGGGCGGCAGCAGGCTGCGGTAGTTTGAAGGGAAAGAATCATGGCCAATGTGGTGGTCGTCGGCTCGCAGTGGGGCGACGAAGGCAAGGGCAAGATCGTCGACTGGCTGTCGGAGCGCGCCGATGTCGTGGTCCGCTTCCAGGGCGGTCACAATGCCGGCCACACGCTGGTCATAGACGGCAAGGTCTACAAGCTGTCGCTGCTGCCGTCCGGCGTGGTGCGCGACGGCAAGCTGTCGATTATCGGCAACGGCGTCGTCTTCGATCCCCATGCCTTCGTTGCCGAACTCGAAAAACTCCGCGCCCAGGACGTGGAAGTGACACCGGATCGCCTGAAAATAGCCGAAAACACGGCGCTTATCCTTTCCCTGCATGGGGAACTGGACCGGATGCGCGAGGCGAACGCGGCCAAGGGCACCAAGATCGGAACGACCGGACGAGGCATCGGCCCCGCCTATGAGGACAGGGTCGGCCGCCGCGCGATTCGCGTCCTCGACCTTGCCGATATCGACGCGCTGCCTGCCAAGATCGAGCGGCTGCTTGCCCATCACAATCCGCTGCGTCGCGGGCTTGGCGAGAGCGAGATCGATCCGCAGGCGGTGCTGGACGAACTGACTTCGGTTGCCGACA
>JALYWP010000254.1 GCA_030852655.1 Pseudomonadota bacterium
AAAAGCGGTTTTATTTCAATGAATTGTCGCTGGGAGGCCTTGCCGGGGCCTAAACCTCGGCGAGATCGCCGAGCGCTTCGATCAGCGGCTGGATCTTGTTTTCGTACTTCTTCCAGCGCTTGACCGAGGAGGCGTAGATCGGCTGGCGCACCTGCCAGCGGCTCGGCGTGGTGACGGAGCGCTCGGTTTCGTAGAAGCGCAGGCACGCATCGTCCCACGGCAGGCCGAGGAACTCGATCAGCCGCCGCGATTCCGCCTCCTGGTCGGCGACCATCGTCTCGTAGCGGCATTCGTGGATGCGGCCCGGCAGCAGCGCCTGCCAGTGGCGCATCAGGCGGGCATATTCGCGGTAATACAGGCCGAGCGTGCGCAAATCCGTGTTGTAGCCGTGCTTCTCGTTGAACGTGTTGAAGAAGCACGAGAGGCTGTTGTCGATCGGATCGCGCGTGCAATGGATGATGCGCGCTTTCGGGAAAATCAGCGCGATCATGCCGATGAGCTGGAAATTATGCGGCATCTTGTCGACGATGCGCTCCGCCGACGGCGCCTTGCGCCGGACGAAGTCGAGATAGCCGTCCGCCATCGTCCGCGCCTCGTCGGCGCTCAGCTGCTGCGGCGGCTTCTGGATCGATCCGTTCGGCGCCTGCGCGTAGCCGGCCGACCGCACCACCATGCCGAGCTTGGTCAATTCGCCGGCGCCGTGGACGGCCGGGTGGCTGGCGCAGATCTGCTCGGTCAGCGTCGTCCCCGAGCGCGGCATGCCGACGATGAAGACCGGAACCTCGGAAGGGTTGCCGAGCGACGCCTTCGCCGCCAGCAATTGCGGCGTGAAGGCGGCGACCAGCGTGTCGACCTGGCGGCGGTAGGCGCCGACGTCATAGCCGTGGCCGGCTGCCACCTTGCTGGCCTGGAACTGGTCGATCGCCTCCTCGCTGCGCCCGAGATCGTTGAGAATCTTGCCCGCCGCGTGGTGCAGCGCGATCATGTCCTTCGGCTCGAGGCCGGCCTGCCCGAGCCTTTCGATGATCGCGCCGAGTTCCGCCGGTTCGCCCGAGAATTTCCTCGTGTCGGCCAGCGACCTGTAGGATGCCGCGACGCGGTGTCCGCGCGCGATATTCTCCTCCAGCAGGGCGGCGGCGTCGTCCATCCGCCCGAGCGCGATCAGCGCATTCGCGTGGTCGAAACGCAGCGCGGGGTGGTTCGGCTGAAGCTTGGTCGCCTTCTTGAAAAGCGGCAGTGCTAGCTCGGCCTTTCCGGCCGCGGTGTAGGCTTTCCCGAGCCCGCCCAGCGCGGCGACCATATCGGGCTTGCGCTCCAGCACCTGGCGGAAATGCTCGATCGCGTCGTCATGTTCGTGCGCCTCGGCGAAGGTCTCCGCCAGCACGAGGCGGGCTTCCACCGATTTCGGCTGCCGGGCGACGGCCCTCTTGAAGAAGTCCAGCGCCAGCTGCGAATCGCCGACGCCGCGCGCCAGCCCGCCAGCCAGAAGCAGCGCCTGTGCATTGCCGGGATCGCGCGACAATATGGCGACGCAGAGTTTCTCGGCCTGGGCGACCTCGCCCTTGTCGTAATGCTCCTTGGCCCGCCGCAGCGCCTCCTCGATGCCGTTCCCGGACGGCGGCTGCGGCCGCATCCCCGGGCGGCCGGGTTTCAGGTGTCTGGCGAAGGGCATCGGCAATCGGCTCATGCCGGCTTGGCTATCAACAATGGGGGCGCGAATCCAGTTGAAAACAGCCCTTCACGCCGAAGCCTTGTGGCTCGATCGGTTGTTCGCCGACCACGGCTGGCGGAGAGGAAGGGATTCGAACCCTCGAGAAGCTTTCACCTCTACTCCCTTAGCAGGGGAGCGCCTTCGACCACTCGGCCACCTCTCCGTCGCCGCGGTGGATAAAGAAAAGCCTCTTCACAATCAACTGCCATCCGTCAGGAATGCCCGATCCCGCAAAAAAACTGCAGCAGCACGCAGCGCTTCGATTCGCTTGGGGCGTCCCGGCGCCTGCGTGGTGGTAACCGTCCCCGCGAATCGCGTTTCCGGGCTTTTCGGCCTAGCCCGGACGCCGATGGTTAACCGAAGCTTTCCGCGCCCGGCCAAATCGTGTCATTTGTGCAACAGCGATCGGGGATAGCGGCCGAAGGGCGCCAAACGGGGCCAGATCGTGGTTGAACGGCGGCGCGGCATGGGTAATGTCGGCGATGAAGAAGCAGCGCGGTGCGCGTCTTTTTCGCAATTGGGGATGGGGCAGGGAAAGCTGTCCTTCAGCAAAAATACCCAGACCCGCTTATTAACTTTTGACTGGAGGTCAGAAAATGAACATCAAGAGCCTGCTTCTCGGCTCCGCTGCGGCATTCGTCGCAGTCTCCGGTGCGCGCGCTGCCGATGCGGTGGTGATCGCCGAGCCGGAACCCATGGAATACGTT
>JALYWP010000059.1 GCA_030852655.1 Pseudomonadota bacterium
CGCGCGTCTTGATGTCCATCACCAGTCCGCGAACGATGCGGAACACGCCCGGACTGGAAGCAAAGACCACCGCCACGAATATGTTGAGCTGGTTGGGCGCGATCGAGACGATGCCGAGCGGGTCGGCGTTGAAGACGAGGCCGATATAGACCCAGCCGCCGAGCACGATCGTCAGGCCGAGCAGCAGATAGAGCCGGTCGGGCCTGTTCTTGAAACGCGTGTAGAACAGCGTCAGGAAGAAGATGATCGGAAACAGGAAGAAGAGCCCGGCCAGCCCGTAGGGGATCGGCGTGTCCATGATGCCCGGCGTCACCAGGAGGTAGAAGAGCAGGATCACCGGGAACGCCAGCACGAGGTTGGCGAGGAAGGACAGCACCGAGTCGATCCGCCCGCCATAGTAGCCGGCAGGAAGACCCAGAGTGATGCCGACCATCAGTGCGAAGGCGGTCGCCGCAGGTGCGATTATCAGCACGATCTTGCTGCCGAACACCATGCGCGAGAACACGTCGCGCGCCAGCTTGTCGCCGCCGAACAGATAGGCCATCCCCGTTTCCGGCTCGATGGCGCCGGGCAACGCGTCCTTCATGATCGGCACCTGGCCGAGCGGGTTGAAAGGTGAGATCGTCGAAGCGAAGATCGCCGTGAACAGCCAGAAGAAGCAGATGGCGACACCGGCGATGCCTACCCCGCTGTCGAAGAGCTGGCCGTAGAGACCGAGCTTCTTCTTGTAGAAGAAACTCAGGCCGAGCACGATCGCCAGCGCCAGCCACACCGGCCAGAAGCGGACGATCACGCCGACGATGATCTGGAAGACACCGATATATTCGATCCCCATGCTCGGCGCCCCCTACTGCACTCTGATGCGTGGATTGAGATAGGCGTAGCCGATGTCGGATATCAGCTGCGTCATCAGCACGATGAACACCGACACGAGCGAGCATCCGAGCAAGAGGTCGATGTCGTTGTTGCCGGCCGCCTCGACGAGCATGAAGCCGAAACCCTGGTAGCGGAACATCGTCTCGACGATGACGACGCCGGTGAGCAGCCAGGGGAACTGCAGCATGATCACGGTGAACGGCGCGATGAGCGCGTTGCGCAGCGCGTGCTTGATGACCACGCTGGAGAAGGACAGGCCCTTGAGCCGGGCCGTGCGGATATATTGCTGGGTCATCACCTCGACCATCGAGGCGCGGGTCATGCGGGCGATATAGCCGATGCCGTAGATCGCCATCGTCATCACCGGCAGGGTGAAATTGTAAAAGTTGATGCCGCTCGAGCCGGTCGCGGAAGCCGCCGAGCCGTTCAGCCATCCGAGCCAGGAGGCGAAGATGACCGTGAAGATGACGCCCGACACGTATTCCGGCGTCGCGGTCGTCGCGATCGAGGCCACGGATAGCGTTCGATCCGTCCGCGTCCCTTCGCGCATGCCCGCGAGAATGCCGATCAACAGCGCGATGGGGACCATCGTCACCATCACCCAGAACATCAGCTTGCCGGTCGCGGCGAGCCCCGGGAAGAGCTTTGCCGCGACGGTGGTCTTGAACTTGGTCGAACAGCCGAAATTGCCTTGCAGGATGCCGCCGAAATAGGGCTCCGACGGTTCGTTGCAGTAACTGAAGCGCGGCACCGTCTCGCCGGTCGCGGGGTCGACGTTGGGCTGCTGCTTGACGACGCCGAGCCACTGGCCGTAGCGCACGAAGAAATTCTGCCGATAGCCGTTCTTGACCAGCCACTGCTCGATGTCCGCATCGGACGATCGCATGTCGAGCTGGCTGATCGACAATTTCCGGAGATTGGGCTCCAGATTGACCATGAAGAAGACGACCAGCGTCAGGCACAGCATGGTCAGCAGCATCGTCCCCAGACGCCGCGATATGAAGGTCAGCATCGCACCCCCTGCCTCTTGGGTTGGGGTAGGTTCGCTGTGAGTGAACCCACTAGGCCGGCCACGGATCGGTTCGCCTGTTGAGTCGACCCCTGACTCAGGCCGGTCGTGGATTGCGGGAAGGAACCGGCGGTCTCCTCCCCGCAATCCGCCGGATCAGGCTTCCTCGTCGAGCCACACCTTGGCGAACTCGAGTTCGAACATCGGGTGCATGCCGTGATTCTTCACGGCCGCCACGGAGTGGTTGTAGAGGTTGCGCCAGTACGGCTGGATGATGATGCCCGAATCCTGGAGTATCTGCTGGATCTGCTTCATCACCGGCTTGCGGCTCTCGTCGTTTCCGATCGTCACCGCCTGGTCGATCAGCTTGTCGAGTTCGGGATTGGAGTAGGCCGTCTCGTTCCAGCTGCCGCCCGTGCGATAGGCCAGTACGATGACCTGGATGCCGAGCGGGCGCATGTTCCAGTTGGTGGCCGAGAACGGATACTTGGTCCAGTCGTTCCAGAACGTCGAGCCCGGCAGCACCGTCCGCTTGACCTTGAGGCCCGCCTCGCGCATCTGCGCGGCAACCGCATCGCAGGTGTTCTTGTGCCAGTTCTCGTCGACCGAGATGATCTCGTGCTCGAAGTCCAACTGGCCGGCTTCGGTCAGCAGCGCCTTCGACTTCTCGACGTCACGCTCATGCGGCGCGATACCCTCGGCAAAGTCGGGCTGGATGGGCGCGACATGGTAGTTGTCCGCCTTGGTGCCGGCGCTGTTGATGCCAAGCTGCAGGAGGACGTTGTTGTCGACGGCGAGTTGCACGCCCTTGCGCACATTCTGGTCGCCGTAGGGCTCGTTGGCGACGTTCATGCGGATCGTCAGCGTCGTGCCCGTCTGCACCTCCGACTTGACCAGGTCCAACCCGTCGAGGATCGAGACATAGTCCGCGGTGGTCTCGTAGTTGGTGTGGATTTCACCCGCCTCGAAGGCGCTCACCTCTGCAGACGGATCGGTGCCGTAGTCGATGAACTCGATCCCGTCGAGCGGTGCCTCGCCGCCCCACCATTTGCCGTTCTCGCGGCGCTTGTAGACGACGCGGTTGCCCACCTCGTAGGACACGAGTTCAAACGGCCCGGTACCGATCGGGTTCTGCACCCAGTTCGCGCCGGTCTCGTCGAAGCTCCGATGCACGACGAGCGCCGGATAGTCGGATACGCCCGGGATGATGGTCACGTCGGGAGCGGAAAGCTTCAGCTTGACGGTGAAGTCGTCGACGCGCTCGACCGAGCCCTCGCGCAGCTTCTTGGTCTCCGGATCGATGAGCCCGCCAAGGCGCTGCGTCATCGAGTTGCCTTCGACCGTCTGGTCGCACCAGCGCTGGATATTGTAGATCACGTCGTCCGCGTTGAAGACATCGCCGTTGGTCCAGGTCGCGTCCTTGCGCAGGTTGAAGACGTACTCGGTCGCGTCCTCATTGACGTCCCAACTCTCCAGCAGCCGCCCCTCGAAAGTGGCGTCGCGCGTGAACTTGACCAGCGGCTCGAGCGACTGGCGCATCGCATTGGCGATTTCTGACCAGTCGGCGGTACGCGGGTCCTTGTTCGCCTTGACGAACATCGACACCTTCAGGACGCCGCCCTTCTTGGGCGTCTCCTGCGCAAGCGCGGGCGTCGGCGCGGCGAGGCCGAGCAAGCCGTAAGCCATCGCGGTGGAGGCTCCGAAGGCGCTCGCCATCGCGATGAATTCGCGCCGGTCCATTTTGCCCGACTTGCCATCCTCCGCCATCTTGAGGATGTGGTCGGGAACACGATCCCCGTTGCTCCTGTAGAATTTCATGACGACGAACTCCCATTGTTGGCTTTTCCGCCTATTACAATTCCGCATCCGGTCTGCATTGTCAAAACAGACGGGACGGGAACCCGAACGGAAATGTGCAACGTTGAAAGGGAGTTCGGTTCGCGCGTATGCGACAAACTTGACGCAAAAATGGTAGCGCGCCGCAGATTCTGAAGAATCCGGCCACACAATCAACATGAGACAATCGCCGCCGACAGGACAGCACCAGAAGACGGCCGAATGTGGGCCAGAGCGCCTCGGCGCGTGCCGTTCAAGGGCCGCAGGTGTCAACTCCAAAGATGTGTGGAAAGGGCGGGAAGCGGCGTCGGGCGATCAGTATTCGCGTTCGAAGAAGATGCCGCCCTTGGCCTCGCCGCTGTCGTTCGCCTCGCCGCGCAGCTTGACGCCCCCGCCGATGTCGAGGTCGATCCTGGCCTTGCCCGATCCGGCCTTGTCGCCTTTTTCCAGCGAGAAATAAGTGCGGTCGTTCAGATATTTTCCGGCCGCCACCGACGTGCTGCCGTCCTCATTGGTCCGGATGTCGAGATCGTCGACGCCGACGGCGCTGCGCAGCGACTGGAGCAGCGATGAACTGCCGCCCGCACCGGCAAGTGACGCCGCGGCGTCGGCAAGCTGCGCGATCTGCAGCGGCGACAGATTGGAAAGCGAGCGCCCGAAGATGAGCCGCGCCAGCACCTCGTCCTGCGGCAGGGCGGGAACCGACGTAAAATCGAAGTGTGGATCATTGGCCGGGCCGGAGACGGTCACGGTCACCGTCGTGTCGCCGACTTCGGAATCCGCTGCGAAGTCGAGGTTCGGCACCAGCGA
>JALYWP010000270.1 GCA_030852655.1 Pseudomonadota bacterium
ATGCTGCCTTATGACGAAGGCGGCATCGATCCAAAGAAGATCCTGCCCAAGGCGCGGGTGTATTGAGAAGGACGATTTCGAATGGTTGAACTCGCACTTCCCAAGAATTCGCAGATCAAGGCCGGCAAGACCTGGCCGAAGCCGGAGGGCGCCACCAATCTGCGCGAATACCGCATCTACCGCTGGTCGCCGGAAGACGGCGAGAACCCGCGCATCGACACCTATTTCGTCGACATGGACGATTGCGGGCCGATGGTGCTCGACGCGCTCTTGTGGATCAAGAACAAGATCGACCCGACGCTGACGCTGCGCCGTTCGTGCCGCGAGGGCATCTGCGGCTCCTGTGCGATGAACATAGACGGCTCGAACACGCTCGCCTGCACCAAGGGCTGCGACGACATTGACGGCGCGGTAAAGGTCTATCCGCTGCCGCACATGCAGGTGGTCAAGGACCTCGTGCCAGACCTCACCACCTTCTACGCCCAGCACGCCTCGATCCAGCCCTATCTGCAGACCGTGTCGCCCGAGCCGGCCAAGGAATGGCGCCAGAGCCACGAGGACAGGCAGAAGCTCGACGGGCTCTACGAATGCATCCTGTGCGCCTGCTGCTCGACCGCCTGCCCGAGCTACTGGTGGAACGGCGAGCGCTATCTCGGACCGGCCGTGCTCTTGCAGGCCTATCGCTGGCTGATCGATTCCAGGGACGAGGCGACCGGCGAGCGGCTCGACAATCTGGAAGACCCGTTCCGGCTCTATCGCTGTCACACGATCATGAACTGCACGCAGACCTGCCCCAAGGGGCTGAACCCGGCCAAGGCGATCGCCGAAATCAAGAAGATGATGGTGGAGCGGAGGGTCTGAGCTTGTCGGACGGCCTTCCAATCCTTAGCCCCGCCGAAGCGCGGGTGCTTGGCTCGCTCGCCGAGAAGAAGGAGCTGACGCCAGACGTCTACCCGATGACGGTCAACGGGTTGCAGTCGGCGACCAACCAGAAGACGGCCCGCGATCCGGTGATGGTGCTGGAACAGGTCGATGTGCACCGCGCCCTGAAGTTGCTTGCCGAGAAGGGGCTGGTGCGGCAGGTCTTTGCGTCTCGAGTCGAGCGCTACGAGCATCTGCTCGCACAGAAGTTTTCGCTCACCCAGTCGCAGATCGCGCTGGTCGGATTGATGCTTTTGCGCGGGCCGCAGACGGCGCATGAACTCTTCGCGCGGGCGGAACGCCTGGCGCGCTTCCAGTCGATCGAACAGCTGCGCAGCGACCTCGACCTCCTGATCGGCCGCAGGCCGCCGCTTGTGCAACTCATCGAACGCGGTCCCGGCCAGCGCGAGGAACGCTATGCGCAACTGCTCGGCGGAGCTGTGCAGGCCGCCGTGGCGGCGCCTGTTTCCGGGATGGTGCCGGCGAGCCGGCCGGCCCTCGAGGAACGCCTCGAAGCGCTGGAGCGTCAGGTCGACGAACTGGCGGAAAAGCTGCGCATCCTCGCCGGCGGCTGATCGAAGTCGCCGTCAGAGAATCTCGAAGACGAACGCCTTCACCAGCACGTGCGGCTCGGCGATGGCAAAGGCCCGGAAGGGCAGGCTTTCCTCGACCGCCCGCCAGCGTCCCGCTGTCTCCAGCCTTTCGAAAACGTCGCGAAAGCCATCCTCGTCGAGCACGCTGTCTCGGACGGTGAAGATCGCGTGGCCGCCGGGTCGTGTGACGCGCACGAGCTCTTCGAGGCTGGATGCCGGCGCGTGGCCCTCGGTGAAGACGCCGGTCGACAGGAAAGCCGCGAAATATCCGTCCGGCCAGGGCAGCGCCTCGCCGAGCGTCACACGTTTCAAAACGCGGTAGGCGTTTCGCTGCCTGGCAAGACCGAGCATCTCCTCCGAGAAGTCCAGTCCGTCGATGGCCTCGTAGCCGAGCGCCCTCAGATACGGACCGGACAGGCCCGTTCCGCAGCCGGCGTCGAGCAGGGGGCCGTTGCGCATCGGTACGTAACGCGCGACCCAGCCCGCGACGACGAAAGGAAGGCAATAGCCGAGCGCGATCGTCTCGCGGTCGTATTCGCTCGACCATCTGGCATAGGCCGCCGCCAGCTCCGCTGCGGAGCCTGCCTCGTAGACTTGTTCCAGCGCGGATTTTCTCGATGTCATCCCTTGCTCACTCCTCTCCGCATCCGCCGCTCCAGCGCCCTCAGCGCCATCGACAGCCCGACCGTGAGGATGAGATAGATATAGGCGACGATCGAATAGGTCTCGAAGAAGCGGAACGAGCCGGCGGCATAGACCTTTCCCATCTGGGTGATGTCGGCGACGCCAAGCACCGACACCAGCGAACTGTCCTTTACCAGTGCGACGAAATCGTTGCCGAGCGGCGGCAGGATGGTACGGATCGCCTGCGGCATGACGATGTGGCGAAAGCGCCGGTAACGCGACAGACCGAGCGCCTTCGCCGCCTCGATCTGGCCGGCATCGACCGACTGGATGCCGGCCCGGAAGATTTCGGCAATGAAGGGCGAGTAGCCGATCATCAGCGCCAGCACCGCGCGCCAGAGCAGCGGCACGTCGCGAACCTGCAGCGGTCCGATGAGGTTGGCTTGCTGGAGCGGCGCGGTGAGGAAATTCCAGCCGGCGACGAAGGCGGGCACGCCGGCGAAGGCGATCCAGAACAGAAGCACGAGGATCGGGATGCCGCGGATGATCTCGACATAGAAGCGAGCAGTCTGGCGCAGCCAAGCCGAACTGGACAGCGCCATCAGCGCGATGCCGAGGCCGATTGCCGCAGCGGCGGCGAAACTGACCACCGTAACCAGGACGGTGATGCCGACCCCCTTGGTGACGATCGTGAAAACCTGGCTGTAGAGGTCGCTGGTGAGGATCGCGACAGCGGCCGCCGCTGCAAGACCCAGCGCGGCGACCAGCCACCACGGGAATTCGGCCTTGGCCGCTGCCTTCGGCGCAGCAATGGGCATCAGGCTAAAGGCGCCGGGGACGTGGCTTCGCCCCCACGCCCGGCGGGGAGCGCGTCCCGCCGATATCCGCCAGTTCCGTCTCTTTCGGTGCCGGACGCCATCAGGGCTTGTAGTCGACGAACCATTTCTGCGTGATCTTGTCGAGCGTGCCGTCGGCCTTGAGTGCGGCGATGCCGGCGTTGATAGGCGCGACGAGGTCGGAACCCTTGGGGAAGATGAAGCCGAATTCCTCGGCCTGCAGCGGCTCGCCGATCATCTTCAGCGCGCCGCCGGAACCATCGCTGATCGCCTTGCCTGCCGCGCTGTCGGTGAGCACGAGGTCCACGTCGCCGGTCTTCAAAGCTTCGACGGTCGCGGCAAAGGTTTCCATCAGCTTGATGCGCGGATTGGCTTCGTTGCCGTCGAGCACGTTGTAGACGGCGACGTAGAAGGGCGAGGTGCCGGCCTGCGCGCCGACCAGCAGCTTCTCGTCGGCGGCAAAAGTCTTGGCGTCGGTGAAGCGCGTCTCGTCGCCGCGCACCAGCATGAATATCTCCGACGTCATGTAGGGATCGGAGAAATCGACCTTCTCCTTGCGATCGTCCTTGATGGTGATGCCCGTCATGCCGATGTCGTACTGCTTGTCGGAGACGGCCTGGATCATCGCATCCCAGGAAGTGTTCTGGTATTCCACCTTGAAGTTCAGCCGCTCGGCGAGTTTGGCCATCGCGTCATACTCCCAGCCGGCCGGCTCGCCGGTCTTGGGATCGACGAACTGGAGCGGGAAATAGGCGTTCTCGGTGACCACCACGACCGTCTTGCCGCCGAGGTCGGGCAGCGCCTGGGCGAAAGCCGCGCCGGCAAGGACAAGGCTAGCGAAAAGCGCGGCAAGCAGCGTGGCGATATTTTTCATGATCCGCTCCTCAAAACGAAACCCGGGCGTCAGGGTGGACCGGGCCGCAGTGCCGGCTGACTGTAGCCGTCCGCAATCACCTTGCAAGCGGCAGAAGTCGCGGACGTAAATGAAAAAGGCGGCCGAAGCCGCCTTTGAACAGGTGATGCAGTCGAATCTATTCGACGGCTTCTGCGGCCTTCGCCTCGGCTGCCGCTTTCGCCTCGGCGGCGTCCTGGGCTGCCTTTTCGGCGGCCAGCGCTTCGGCCGCGGCGACCTTCTCGGCCTCCAGCTTTGCCTTCTCCGCCAGCATCGCGTCGCGCTCGGCGTCGTTCAGCTTGCGGGCGCGAACGCCGGTGTTCTCGGTGATGCGGGCCGACTTGCCGCGACGGTCGCGCAGATAATAGAGCTTGGCGCGGCGCACCTTGCCGCGGCGCACGATCTCGACGCCCTCGACCATCGGCGAATAGACCGGGAAGACGCGCTCCACGCCTTCGCCGTACGAAATCTTGCGTACGGTGAAATTCTCGTTGATGCCGGCGCCGGAGCGGGCGATGACAACGCCCTCATAGGCCTGCACGCGGGTGCGGGTGCCTTCGGTGACGCGCACCTGGACGCGGACCGTGTCGCCCGGCTGGAATTCGGGCAGCGTGCGCTTGGCTTCGATCTTGGCGGCCTGCTCGGCCTCGAGCTGACGGATGATGTCCATCGGATTAACCTCTTCTTGCTTCTCGACAGCCAGAGCGCCCGGCGCTCGCCTCGCAGTTCAACCGCTCGGCTATGCCCTTCCGCTGAGCGGAAGAAACAGGGGCGAATTCACCATTCTTATCGACAGGTCCGGTAGATTGTTCTTCCGGTTCGGGCGGGGCGATACACCAAAAGACCTTGCTTGTCACGCCTTGGGGGGGGATTTTTTGCCGGTTGCGGGAGTCGGCTTCGGTTTCTCGTAGGCTGCAAACAGATCGGGCCGCCGGCTCTCGGTCAGTCGCGCGGCCTGTTCGCGCCGCCATTTGGCGATCCTGCCGTGGTTTCCCGAGGTCAGCACGTCGGGGATCGGCCGCCCCTCCCATTCCTGCGGGCGCGTGTAATGGGGGTGCTCGAGCAAGCCGTTCTCGAAGCTCTCCTCCTCACCAGACACCTCGTTGCCCATGACGCCGGGCAGCAGGCGCACCACTGCGTCGAGCAGCACCAGTGCTGCCGGCTCGCCGCCCGACAGGATGAAATCACCGATGGAAACCTCTTCCAGCTGCCTTGCGTCGATGACGCGCTGGTCGACCCCCTCGAAGCGCCCGCACAGGATGATCGCGCCAGGGCCGGCCGCGAGCTCGCGCACCCTTGCCTGCGTCAGCGGCCGGCCGCGCGGGCTCATCAGGAGGCGCGGGCGAGGATCGTCCGGCGGCGAGGCGTGGTCGATCGCGCTCGCCAGTATGTCGGCACGCATCACCATGCCGGCGCCGCCGCCCGCGGGCGTGTCGTCGACGGTGCGGTGCCGGTCCGTGGCAAAATCCCGTATCTGCAGCGGCTCGATTGACCATGTGCCGGCCTCAAGTGCCCGGCCTGCCAGGGACAGGCCAAGCGCGCCGGGAAACATCTCTGGGTAGAGGGTGAGGATGGTGGCGCGGAAACTCATCGATTGCCGCCCGCATCCCTGGGGCCACGCGGGCGGTCGTTCCTGTCGAAGCGGCCGGGCCGGTCGGGTTGGCCATCTTCGTCGGCATCCTCGGCGAGGCCGGCGGCGACCGTATCGACGCGGATGAAGCCGGCGGCAATGTCGATCTCCGGCACCGCAGCCTGTGAAAACGGGATGAGCAGGCCCTTGCGGCCGCGGAACGTGATTTCGAGAATATCGCCGCCGCCGAAATTCTGCACCGCGGTGACCTTTCCGGCTTCGAGGCCCGTCTCGTCACGTACTGCGAGGCCGACGAGGTCGGCGTGGTAGAATTCGTCTTCTTCCTCTGCGGGCAGGACGGAGCGGTCGACGAAAAGTTCTGTCCCGGTCAGGCCTTCGGCGACGGTGCGGTCGCCAATACCCTTGAAGCGCACGACGACGAGGTCGCCAGCCGGGCGAATCGCCTCTATCTCGAAGGCGCGGCCGTCCCCGGTGTAGAGCGGGCCATATTCGCCCAGCGCCAGCGGATCGCCGGTGAAGGTCTTCACGCGCAGTTCGCCCTTGATGCCGTGGGCGGCGCCGATGACGGCCATCTGGACGGGGTTTTTCGGCTTCATGGGAAGGGCGGCTTCACGAGTTGCTAACCTGGCGGGCCCAACATCGGGCAATCGCCAACTCACTTAGTCAACCGGATGCCGGCTGCCAATGCAGGAATTCCTCGTCGCCGCAAAACCCGACCTGCAGAAGGCACGGCAGGACTGGCTTGCCTCGCTCGCGAAGGAGCGCCGGCTGTCGCCCGAGACGGTCGAGGCCTATGAGCGCGACAGTCGCCAGTTCCTGCAGTTCCTTACCGGGCACACTGGCGGGCCGCCGGCGCTTGCGGACATAGCCGAACTGCGAACGGCGGACCTGCGCGCCTTCCTCGCCTACAGGCGCTCGGGCGGCGCAGGGGCACGCACGCTCGGACGCGGGCTTGCCGGCGTTCGCTCACTGTTGCGCTTCCTCGAACGGCGCGGCCTCGCCAACGCCGCCGGCGCGACGGCGCTGCGTGCGCCCCGGCAGCCTAAATCGCTGCCGAAGCCGCTGACCGCCGCCGATGCACGACGTGTCGTCTCCGCCGGCGAGCAGCTTGCCGAAGCGCCATGGATCGCAGCGCGGAACGCCGCGGTGCTGACCTTGCTCTACGGGTCCGGATTGCGCATCTCCGAAGCCCTGTCGGTCACTGCCGGCGAGTTGCCCGGCGCCGGCGTGCTGCGCGTCACCGGCAAGGGGGGCAAGATGCGGCTGGTGCCGGTTTTGCCGCTCGCGCAACGGGCAGTCGCCGAATACCGGAAACTCTGCCC
>JALYWP010000271.1 GCA_030852655.1 Pseudomonadota bacterium
CCAGTAGGGCATGGCGACGTCCCTGCCGGTCTTCCGGTTCGGATAGATCCACTGGCTGCAGCCGGCATCGGCGAAATCGGCGGAAGTCCCGGCATCGGCCTTGAGCATCAGTTCGCCGCGCAGTTCGTGCCGGTCCTGCTCAAGGGGTCCTGTCGCTGCGGTGCGGTGAAGTTCGAGGTCGAAAGCCATACGCCGGCCCCCTTCATGCTCTGCTATTGCTCGATCTGCCGAAAGCAGCAGGGCGGCGGCGGGTATGCGATCAACCTCGGCGGCGTCTACGAGACGATGAAGGTAAAAGGAAAGCGCAGCCTCGGCGTCTATCGCGCCGAGATCAAGGACGACGAGCGGCCGCATTGCGAAGTGTCGACCGGCGAGCGCAATTTCTGCAAAAAGTGCGGATCGGCACTGTGGCTCTACGATCCGACCTGGCCTGAGCTGGTGCACCCCTTCGCCTCGGCGATCGACAGCGAACTGCCGAAGCCCAGGCAGCGAGTCCACATCATGCTGAAATACCGACCGTCATGGGTGGAGCCGAATATCGGCAAAAGCGATAAGAAATTCGACGTCTATCCGGAGGAGTCCATCGCCGACTGGCACAAGCGGACGAAGATGTGGGTGGAGTAGGATCAGGCCGCGAGCGACGGATTCTCGGGACAAGCCCGAGGATGACGAGCGCCTGAATTAGGCCGCGCCGGTACGGGCCTCGGCGAGGGCCTTGAGGTCAGCAGGCTTCAGCTCGACCGATTCGCCGCAGCCGCAGGCCGAGCTCTGGTTCGGGTTGCGGAAGGTGAAACCGGTGCGCAGCGTCGTCTGCTCGAAGTCCATCTCGGTGCCGAACAGGAAGAGCGCCGCTTCGGGCGCGACATAGACCTGCGCGCCGTTGCGCTCGATGTGGTCGTCCCTGGGATCGGGCTCGGTCACCAGGTCGACCGTGTATTCCATGCCGGCGCATCCGCCCTTCTTGATTCCGACACGCACGCCCCTGGCGTTCTCGCGCGTGGCCATGATCTCGTTGACGCGCTCGGCGGCAGCGTCGGTCATCGATATGACGGCGAAGCGTCCCATGTCAGTCTCCAGTCTCGCGCGGGTTCAAGGCCCGTGGATCACCTATAGATGGTCGATGAGGCGCAATTTGGCAAGAAGGCCGGCGGGCGCGTCTACCGGTCGCCGCCGCCGAAGCGGTTGGCATCCAGACATTTGCTCACGGGACAGCTTTGCGTGTCGGCCGCCGGTATACTCTCCCTGATCACAATCTGGCCGGGCAGGCAGAAAGACACGTTGGCGACATATCGATCGTAGATCGGAACGCCGGCGCTGCCCGATTTGCGGTAGAGGATGGCTACGCCGTCACGGCCCACCGAATCCTGGACATCGGCGCAGGTCATGTCCTGCACCATGTAGCGCACTAACGCCGCCGCCTCGACCGGCACCAGTGTCACGATGCATGCCATGAAAAGCTTTTTCACGCGTCGGTCCCTCCGCCGGCACCGGACGATCGTAGCAGATGTTTCAATCCCGGACAGCCCTCCCCAGGCGATGTGGCTGACCGTCTGGAACCAGGGTAAGGTCCGCGCGTTTGGATCGGTCGGTAAACGGACAGCACCATGAGCATCAACAGCACACCTAGACGGCGCACACCCGGACGTGCGGAAGATCGCGAGACCCTGGAAGAGCAACTCCACGAGGGTCTTGAAGACAGCTTTCCGGGCAGTGACCCGGTGTCGGTGGTTTCGACCCTGATCGTAGGCGGAGCGAAGAAATTCGTCGGCACCGATGAGGTGATCCGCGCGATGCGGGTCGCCGGACGAACCGCCTAGTGACTCGCTGTCCCGCCACCGGCATCGGCATGTTGAGAGGAGAGTCTTGCCAGTTGGCCAAGTCTCTCTATCTCAACTCCCGCCGGACCGTGGAGAAAACGTTATTGCGTAAGGGAATACTGCCCGGGAGAGCTGAAAATGCAAACGATTGCGCTAGCCCCAAGCCGCTGCTAGCTATGTCGCCGTGACAAAGGTCAAGCACTTCAATCCAAACGCCGATCCGCTGGCGAATGCGCGTCTGGCCGCAATCGTCGATTCCTCGTTCGACGCGATCATCGGCAAGGATCTGGACAGCATCATCACCGATTGGAACCAGACAGCCGAGCAATTGTTCGGCTACACGGCCGATGAGATCATCGGCCAATCGATCCGCATTCTAATTCCCGACGGACTTCAGCATGAAGAGGCCGACATTATCAATCGGATCCGTCGCGGAGAGCGCGTCGCAAGCTATGAAACGACCCGGCGCCGCAAGGACGGCACCTTCGTCGCCGCGTCTCTGACCGTCTCCCCGATCAAGGATCAGGAAGGAAATATCGTCGGCGCTTCCCAGATCGCGCGCGACATCACCGCCGTGAAGGAGAACGAGCGCCGCATCCGCCTCCTGATGCGCGAGGTCAACCATCGGGTGAAGAACCAGTTCGCCGTGATCCTGTCCGTGGTGCGCGAGACCAGCAGGCGCGCCGACGACCCCAGGGAGTTCGAGGAGCAGATACGCGACCGAATCATGGCCCTGTCGCGCTCGCACGACCTTCTCGTCACTTCGGAGTGGTCAGGAGCCAGCCTGCTCGACCTTCTGCAGGAACATCTGAAACCATTTGGCCATGATGAACAGATCTCGCTTGCCGGACCTCTGGTCACGCTGCAACCGAACGCCGTCCAGCATCTCGGAATGGCATTTCACGAGCTTGGAACCAACTCGTCGAAATTCGGGGCCCTCGCCTCCGACATAGGCAGCGTCGCGATCAACTGGCAGATAGTCACTGCGGAGGAGGGCAATCGCGAATTCCAGGTCGTATGGGAGGAGAAGTCTTCCACGCCGGAGCAGGACACCGCCTCCGACGGGCAGAGGAAGGGGTTCGGCAGCGTCGTACTTCAGCGCGTCACGCCGCAGTCGTTGAGTGGCACGGCCTTGCTCGAGCGCTCGCCAGGCTATGTCAGATGGTCGCTGACCGCGCCCGTTGAATCCACGCTCGTCCTGCCGCTCAACGAGCATGGCGAAGTGCCCGAAAGGGCCGAGATGCCGGCCTGAGCCTATCGGTGATGCAAACGGCGCGTCGGATCACCGACGCTTCGGCAGCCACTTCTTGGCAATGCGGCACACCATCGTGAAGGCCGGATCGAACACATTGCCCACATCGTAACGGACGACCTGACCCATGAGATGGCTCGCCGCCGCCGGGCTCAGGCCGTAGTCGCCGGTCAGCCAGTTGAACATGTCGGTCGTGGCGTGCTGCAAGGCCTGGTCGAGCGGCCTCGCATTGCCGACCGAAAAGATGTCGGTAGCGCTTTCGCCGCGCGGCCACACCAGATTGCGGCCCTTTTCGATCGTCAGCCTTACCTCCACCTCGAAGCAGGTCTCGATCCCGGTGCCGACAATCTCGCCGTCGCCCTGGGCGGCATGACAATCGCCAAGGAAGAACAGGGCTCCCGGCACCGCGACGGGAAACCATACAGTCGCGCCGGGACCAAAACCCCGGTAGTCCATATTGCCGCCGTTCTCGGCGCTGGTCGCCGTCGAGAACGCTTGTCCGATGGAAGGCGCCACGCCGAAGCAGCCGATCATCGGTTCCAGCGGCAGCACGAAATCCTCCAGCCCGGGGACGGCCGGATCCGGCTTCACCGTCAGGTCATGAAGGTCGATGCGCCAGTTCACCTTGTCGCGCGGCGGCAGCCCCCGGACGAATTCCGGGTCGACGACGTTGCCGGCCAGCGCCGCGCGGGTCCAGCCGGTGGCGCGGATCGGCGTCATGCGCAGGATCTCGACCTTGAGCGCGTCGCCCGGTTCGGCGCCGGTCACGAAGATGGGGCCGTTCATCGGGTTCGGCTCCGGGGCGCGCTGCACGCCGTCCTTGTCGATGCCGTGCGCGTCGATCGTTTCGGTGATGACCGTATCGCCGGAAGCGACGGTGAGCGCTGGCGGCAAGGTGCCGAGCACGTTGTGCCAGGCGCTGGGGATGAATCGATGGCTTGTCATGTCGAACGCCTAGCCCGACTTCGCGATCGCAGCAAGCCGCGCACCGGCATGTAGGCCCGACGCAAACAGAACAAAAGCGTTCCCTAAAGTACGGTCACGGCCACCAGCCACAGTACCGCCCCGAACCGGGCCGACGAAGCCCTCGCGGCGTCGACCAGTTCGGCCGTCCGCCAGATCGCCCCGACGATGAAGAAATTGTAGGGCAGCGGCGAATGGAAGACGAGTATGGCGACGAGGAGATCGGCCTTGAAGCCAAGCGCCATGAGGCCCGCGAAAGCCGCTGCGAGGTTCAGCACCGAGCCGACGACGATCATGTCGCGCCAGAACAACAACCCGAGCGGCGCCTGCCGGCGCCAGCGTCGGGTAAAGAAGGCAAACGGTCCGGCCCGCCCGACCTCTTCCATCAGCATTTGCTAAAAGTCCTGCTGGCGCTCTGATGAATGGGAACCGCGCCGCAGGCTAGCAATGACATAAAGTGGAATTGTGGAAAATCCTTTATACACACGCCGCGCCCATATCGCCGCTCATCCCCGGCGGCTAGCATCGCCCCATGAAGCCCTCCCGCGATATTTCCCGCCTGATCGAGATCATGGCAGCCTTGCGCGATCCGACAACCGGTTGTCCCTGGGACATCGAGCAGGATTTCTCGACGATCGCCCCTTACACGATCGAGGAAGCCTACGAAGTCGCTGACGCCATCTCGCGAAACGACCTGGACGATCTGCGCGACGAGCTCGGCGATTTACTCCTGCAGGTGATTTATCACGCGCAAATGGCTGAAGAAGCAGGAGAGTTCGCCTTCGGCGATGTCGTGCAGGCGATCACCGAAAAGATGATCCGCCGCCATCCGCACGTCTTCGGCGACGAGAAGGCCCGCAGCGCCGGCATGGCAAAGGGCATGTGGGAAAAGATCAAGGGCGAGGAAAAAGCGCTGAAGCGCGAGGCCCGGATCGCTCGCGGCCTCGACCCCGAAGATCATGGCCAAGGTTTCCTCGACGGGGTTCCCGTGACACTTCCTGCGCTCACCCGCGCGCTGAAGCTTCAGGAAAGGGCGGCGCGCGTCGGCTTCGACTGGACCGAGGCAGGCCCGATCCTCGACAAGATCGAGGAAGAAATCGGCGAATTGCGCGAAGCATTGGCGAAGGGCGATGAGGCTGCGAAGAAGGACGAGTTCGGCGACGTGCTGTTTGCGCTCGTCAATCTCGGCCGTCACCTGAAGATCGATTCCGAGGCGGCCCTCGCCGGCACCAACGAGAAGTTCCGCAGCCGCTTCCACCGCGTCGAGCGTGCGCTGAACGCTTCGGGGCGAACGCTCGACGCTTCCACGCTGGGCGAAATGGAAGAGCTCTGGCAGCAGGCAAAGAAGGTGAGCTGAACCTTCCTACGTTTTGTTTTTGTTGTGTAAACGGCTTTCAATCTCGCCGCGCGCGATTTCCGTCGCCCTGATCGTGATCGACACGCTGCCGTCCTCATTGTCCTGGCGCGAGACGACGTCGCCATTGCGATAGAGCCAGTCTGTAAGCCCAAGCTGATCGGGTCGAAGCGTGACCGTCATCTCCCTGAGTTCGCCCGAGACCCGCTGCTCGATGATCGCCGTGAGCGTGCCGAGCCCTTCGCCGGTTACCGCCGAAATGGCGATGGGCGGCTCGTGCGTGTCGGTCTCCTCGCCGAGCAGCCGCGCCCGGTTGCTATCGTCCAGAAGGTCGATCTTGTTCCAGACCTCTATCACCCGCGAACGGTCGCCGGCATCGACGCCGAGATCGCCGAGGATCCGTTCCACGTCCTCCGCCTGCGCGGCCGTGTCCGGATCGGCTATGTCCCTGAGATGAATGACCAGATCGGCCTCGACCACCTCTTCCAGCGTGGCACGGAAGGCGGCGACCAAATGCGTCGGCAGGTCGGAGATGAAGCCGACCGTATCGGAAAGGATCACCGGCGTGCCATGCGGCAGGCGCACCCGGCGCAGCGTCGGGTCGAGCGTCGCGAACAGCATATCCTCGGCGAGCACGCCGGCGCCCGTCAATTTGTTGAAAAGGGTCGATTTTCCGGCATTGGTATAGCCGACGATCGCGACCACCGGGAACGGCACCTTCTTGCGCTTGGCGCGGTGCAGGTCGCGCGTGCGCCGCACCGTCTCCAACTCGCGCTTCAGCTTTATGATTTTGTCCTGCAGGACCCGCCGGTCGGCCTCGATCTGTGTTTCGCCGGGGCCGCCGAGGAAGCCGCCGCCGCCCCGCTGGCGCTCGAGATGGGTCCAGCTTCGGACCAGCCGGCCCTTCTGGTAGTTGAGATGCGCAAGCTCGACCTGCAGGGCGCCTTCCTTCGTCCTCGCCCGCTCGCCGAATATCTCCAGGATCAGCGCCGTGCGGTCGAGCACCTTGGCGTTGAGTTCCTTTTCGAGATTTCGCTGCTGTACCGGAGTCAGCGGATGGTCGAAGATGACCACCTCGGCCTCGTTTTCCTTGACGATTCCGGCGACCTCTTGGACCTTGCCGCTACCCAGCAGCGTCGCGGGCCGCGGGTCGTTGACGACAATGACGGCGCTGTAGACGATATCCAGATCGATGGCCTGCGCCAGGCCTACGGCCTCTTCATGCCGCGCATCGGGAGATCTGGTCAGCCGTGGCCGATTTTGAGCCGCCTCGTCGTCATGGCGAAAAGCCCGCGGCAGCACCGGCACGATGACGGCCGCACGCGTCGGCGCCCTGGCACGGTCCACGCCAGTCTGCCTGGTCGAACTGCCGCTTGCCCCCGGGCCCGCGTTCTTCTGGCGTGCCAATCAGGCGCCCTGGCTGGCTTCCTCGCCATCAAACATCTGAACCGGCTGGCTCGGCATGATGGTGGAGATGGCGTGCTTGTATACGAGTTGCGAGTGCCCGTCGCGGCGCAACAACACGCAGAAATTGTCGAACGAGGTGACCACGCCCGTCAATTTGACGCCGTTGATGAGGAAGATCGTAAGTGGATTCTTGGTCTTTCGGACCGAATTCAGGAACAAATCCTGCAGATTTTGCGAGCGTTCCGCCATTTTTCTTGTCTTTCGCCTATCCCCGGAGTGCGCGAACCAATGCGCCAAATTTACCTGCGCCTGTCAAGCACACAAAACCGCCCCTTGTCGCTGCCACCGACAAGTAGACGAGACATCAGAGACTTTCTTCCTTCTGCGGTTATCAGGCCAGCCTTTTTTCTGCAACGTCAAAGAAGGCTTCGCGAAGGGAAATTACGACTGAACCGGGGTGTCCGTTGGCGATCGCGGAGCCGTCGATCGCCACCACCGGCATGGCAAGCATCGTCGCCGAGGTGATGAAGGCTTCACGCGCCGCTTTCGCCTCGTCGACGGAAAAAGTCCGCTCCTCGACCTTCAGGCCAAGCTTGTCCGCCACCTCGAGCAGCGTCGTACGCGTGATGCCGCGCAGGATGCCATGTTCGGCGGGCCTGGTGACCAAGGCACCGTCCCTGGTGACGATCCAGGCATTGGACGAGCCGCCCTCCTTCACATTGCCCTCGGCATCCACGAACCAGGCCTCCTGGGCGCCTGCCGCCCTGGCCTTTTCCTTGGCAAGCACGTTCGGCAACAGGCCGACCGACTTGATGTCGACCCGGTCCCAGCGATTCTCGGGCACGGTGATGACATTGATGCCCTTCTCGGCCTTGCGGGCGTTGACTGCCGGATCGATCTTGCGGGCGGTGATCACGAGTGAAGGTCTGGTGTCCTGGGGGAACAGGAAGTCGCGGCTGGCCACGCCCCGGGTCACCTGGATGTAGACAAGCCCGTCTTTCACGCGATTGCGCCTGACCACCTCGGCGATGACGATTTCCAGCGTCGAGCGGTGCATCGGCCAGGCCATCTGCAATTCGCTCAAGGAACGCGCAAGGCGGTCGAGATGGCGCCTGGCGTCGACGATGTAGCCGCGCGCGACCTCGCACACCTCATAGATGCCGTCGGCGAACTGGTAGCCCCTGTCCTCGATATGCACGCACGCGTCGGCGTGCTGGACGTAGCGACCGTTCACATAGGCAATGCGCGGCATGGATCCCTCAAAAAAGCGAGTGGCGAATCAGGGAGTAGCGAATAGGGGGAAGTGTGGGAAGCGACAAGCCATCCGGCCCATTCGCTATTCGCTACTCCCTGTTCGCTCACACCCCCAACGACTTCAGCTTGCGGTGGAGCGCCGAGCGCTCCATGCCGATGAACTCTGCCGTGCGCGAGATGTTGCCGCCGAAGCGGTTGATCTGCGCGATCAGATATTCCTTCTCGAACATTTCGCGCGCCTCGCGCAGCGGCAGCGCCATGATGTGCTGGTCCGACTGGCTGGGTGCTCTCGGCATCACGTCGCCGATCTCGGCCGGCAGCAGGTCGGCGGTTATCGGCGCGTCGACATCGTCGCCGCGAACCAGGATCATCAGGCGCTCGATGTTGTTACGGAGCTGGCGGACATTGCCAGGCCAGTTGTGCGCCTGCAGCACGGCAAGCGCATCGTCGCCGATGCGGCGCGGGCGGATGCCGGCCTGGCGCGCAACCTGCTTCATGAAGTGGTCGACCAGGTAGGGGATGTCTTCGCGCCGCTCCGCCAGCCCCGGCACCATGACGGGAACCACGGCGAGGCGGTGATAGAGGTCCTCCCGGAAACGGCCTTCGGCGATCATCCCCTCCAGGTTCTGGGCGGTGGAGGAGATGATGCGGACGTCGACCTTGACCCGCTTTGTGCCCCCTACCCGCTCGAACTGCTGGTCGACCAGGACGCGCAGGATCTTGCTCTGCGTCTCGCGCGGCAAATCGGCTATCTCGTCGAGATAGAGGATGCCGCGATGCGCTTCCTCCAGCGCGCCGACCTTGCGCTCGCCGCCGTTCGATTCAGTGCCGAAAAGCTCGATCTCCATGCGTTCGGGCGTGATCGTGGCCGAATTGACGGTGACGAACGGCCCACCCTTGCGCGAAGACAGCGCATGGATCGCGCGCGCCGCGAGTTCCTTGCCGGAGCCGGAAGGCCCGACGATCATGATGCGGCTGTTGGTCGGCGCGACGCGTTCGATGGTCTGCCGCAACTGGCTCATCGCCGACGACATGCCGATCAGGTCGAACGTCTCGCCGCTCCTGAGCTTGAGGTCCGATACCTCGCGCTTGAGTTTCGAGGTCTCCAGCGCGCGTTCGGCAATCAGGATCAGGCGGTCGGCCTTGAACGGCTTCTCGATAAAGTCATACGCGCCGCGGCGGATGGCGGACACTGCCGTCTCGATGTTGCCGTGACCCGAGATCATGACGACGGGCAGGCTCGGGTGCATGGTCCTGATCTGGTCGAGCAGGGCAAGGCCGTCGAGGCGCGATCCTTGCAGCCAGATGTCCAGGAAGACCAGACGCGGCACGCGGTCGGCGATGGCCGCGAGCGCGCTGTCGGCATCGTGCGCGGTCCGCGTCTCGTGGCCTTCGTCGCTCAGAATCCCCGCCACAAGTTCGCGGATGTCTTCTTCGTCATCGACAATGAGAATGTCAGACGCCATCACTTACCTTCTCGATTTCTCTGCCATTTCCTGCCGAGGAACCAGCGCCCGCGGCGGGCAGGAACATGGTGACCATTGCGCCGCGCCCGCCATGGAAATCCGCCGGAGCATCATGGAGTTCCAGCCGGCCTCCATGGTCCTCGACGATTTTCTTGACGATTGCGAGGCCAAGCCCGGTGCCCTTTTCGCGCGTCGTCATATATGGCTCGAGCAGCCTTTGCCGGTTCTCACGAGGCAGGCCCTTTCCGTTGTCCATCACGTCGACCCTGATCATGTCGCCGGTCTTGTCCGCACGGATGCGGATGGCGCCAGTGTCGCCGATCTCCTTGCTGACCGCCTCGACGGCCTCCGCAGCGTTCTTGATGATGTTGCCGAAGGCCTGCGCCATCAGGCGGCTGTCAAAGGTCCCCTTGAGCGGCTCGTTGCCGAACTCGCGCTCGAACCTGATGTCGGTGCGGCTGACCTCGATGAGGAACGAGGCCTCGCGCAATGCCTCGCGGATGTCGATAACCTTCATCTCCGGCTTAGGCATGCGCGCGAAAGCCGAGAATTCGTCCACCATGCGGCCGATGTCCTCGACCTGGCGGATGATGGTGTCCGTGCACTGGTCGAAGACCTCGCGATCCTCGGTGATTACCTTGCCGTAGCGGCGGCGGATGCGCTCCGCCGACAACTGAATCGGCGTCAGCGGGTTCTTGATCTCATGCGCGATACGCCTCGCAACGTCGGCCCAGGCCGACGACCGCTGCGCCTGGACGAGATCGGTGATGTCGTCCACCGTGACCACATAGGACATGTCGCCCTGCGGATCGCCGCCGCCCTCGATCGTGACCTGGACGTTGAAGGTCCGCTCTGCCCCGGCCCGGTAGAACGTCACCTGCTCGCGATAGACCGGGCGCCCCGACTTGCGGCCGATCTCGAAGACCCGGCCGACATGAGGCAGCAACGTCGACAGGTTCTGTCCGAGGGACTGCTCGGCCGGCAGCGTGAGCATGGTCTCGGCCGAGCGGTTGACGATGGTGATCGTGCCGTCCGGGTTGACGCCGATGACGCCGGCCGTGACGCCCTCCAGCACCGCCTCGGAGAACCGCCGGCGTTCGTCGACCAGATCCTTCGCATGCAGGATTTCGTTGCGCTGGGATTTCAGTTGCAGGAGCATCTTGTTGAACGTGTCGCCCAGCGAGGCGACATCGCCGTCCGATGGCCGCACCGGCACCGAAACGTCGAGATTGCCCGTCGCCACCTCGTCGGCAGCGCCGATGAGCTGGCGAATGGGGCGCACCAGGCGGTCGGCGACGGCGATGCCGGTCCAGATGGCCGACAGCACGATGATCAGCGTCAGGCCGAGATAGAGCAGGCCGAAGGCGATCTGCGTGGTCCGGCGGTTAGCCTCGAGCCCGCGGTATTCGTTGGTGTTGGCGGTGACGATCTGACGCGCGCGGATCACTTCCGGATCGACGAGGCGGATCGTGTAGAGATAGGCGTCCTCGATCTGGCGCAGCTTGATGATGGCGCCGACGATGTTGCTGGTGCTCGGCTCGATCAGCACCGGCTGGCCATCGGCGGCATCCGCGACGGCCTTGGGCGGCGGCGGCGGCATGTCGAAATCCGACCTCGTCTCGGCGTTCATGATGAACGAGCCGTCGACCCGGATGAGCGCCGCATGCGCAAGCGCCCTGCCTATCGCCTGCTTGCTCAGGAATTCGCGAAAGCCGGTGCGATCGAGGCCGTGCGGCAGGCTGCCGACGGCAGACCGGTCCTGATCGAGCCGCGCACCCGCAACATCGTCGGCGCCATCATCAAGCTGCGTCAGATCGAGGACGCCTATCTCTACACCGTCCGGCTGGTCGATCCGGAGGTGATCAAGGCGCGCCAGATCGTGACGGCGAACACCAGCGAATATCGCGGGCTGGAGGCCAACCGCCGCACCACGCAGCTTGCCTTCGCGCTGCTTTACCTGGGACTCACGCTCATCATCGTCCTGTCGGCGATCTGGACAGGCATCGCGGTCGCCGACCGGCTGGTGCGGCCGATTCGGCAGTTGATCGGCGCAGCCGACGAGGTGGCCACCGGCAATCTCGACGTATCGGTCCCCATGCGGCAGGCGGATGGCGACGTCGCTTCGCTGGGCGATACGTTCAACAAGATGCTCCTGGAACTGAAGTCGCAGCGCAACGAGATCCTGACCGCCAAGGATCTGGTCGACGAAAGGCGGCGGTTCTCCGAAGCGGTGCTGTCGGGGGTGACCGCCGGCGTCATCGGCGTCGATCCTGTTGGGGTGGTCACCATTGTCAACCGTTCGGCCGAAACCATGCTGGCGATCTCCGAACAGTCC
>JALYWP010000021.1 GCA_030852655.1 Pseudomonadota bacterium
AATTGCCGCGATCCCGCCATAAACCCGGCGCACCCGGGAAGCTCCTTCGAACGGGCGTCGTAAGAAAAGACGCAGACGACGGGAAACATGCCGCGGGTTGGGCGGCAGGGAAACGAATGGACGCCAGAGTAAACTCGAAGGCAAAATTGCCGAGCCGCCACGTGACCGTCGGTCCGGCGCGCGCTCCGCACCGTTCCTATCTTTACGCCATGGGCCTGTCGGCGGCCGAGATCGCCCAGCCGCTGGTCGGCGTCGCGAGCTGCTGGAACGAAGCGGCTCCCTGCAACATCTCGCTGATGCGACAGGCGCAGGTGGTGAAGAAGGGCGTCGCCGCGGCCAGCGGCACGCCGCGCGAATTCTGCACCATCACCGTGACCGACGGCATCGCGATGGGCCACCAGGGCATGAAGTCCTCGCTTGTGTCGCGCGACGTGATCGCCGACTCGGTCGAGCTTACCATGCGCGGCCACTGCTACGACGCGCTGGTCGGGCTTGCCGGCTGCGACAAGTCGCTGCCAGGCATGATGATGGCGATGGTGCGCCTCAACGTGCCGTCGATCTTCATCTATGGCGGATCGATCCTTCCCGGCACCTGGCGCGGCCGCCAGATCACCGTGCAGGACGTGTTCGAGGCGGTCGGTCAGCATTCGGTCGGCAACATGTCCGACGAAGAACTGTTCGAGGTCGAGCAGGCTGCCTGTCCTTCTGCCGGTTCATGTGGCGCGCAGTTCACCGCCAACACCATGGCGACGGTGGCCGAAGCGATCGGGCTAGCGCTGCCTTATTCCTGCGGCGCGCCGGCACCCTACGAGATGCGCGACCGTTTCAACTTCGCGTCCGGCGAGAAGATCATGGAACTGGTCGCGAAGAATATCCGCCCGCGCGACATCGTCACGCTTAAGGCGCTGGAAAATGCAGCGGCGGTCGTATCGGCGACCGGCGGCTCTACCAACGGCGCGCTGCATTTGCCGGCGATCGCGCATGAGGCCGGCATAAAGTTCGACCTCTTCGACGTAGCCCGAATCTTCGAAAAGACGCCCTACATCGCCGACCTCAAGCCCGGTGGCAAATATGTGGCGAAGGACATGTTCGAGGCCGGCGGTATCCCGCTGCTGATGAAAACCCTGTTGGATAACGGGTACTTGCACGGCGATTGCCTGACCGTGACCGGCCGTACTTTGGCCGAAAACATGGAGCATGTTGCCTGGAACGACAGTCAGGATGTCGTGCGCCCGGCCAACAAGCCGATCACCGCGACCGGCGGGGTTGTGGGCCTTAAGGGAAACCTTGCTCCCGAAGGCGCGATCGTGAAGGTTGCGGGCATGTCGGAGCTCTGGTTCTCCGGCCCGGCGCGTTGCTTCGACTCGGAAGAAGACTGTTTCGAGGCGGTCAGCAACCGAGACTACCAGGAAGGCGAGGTTCTCGTCATCCGTTATGAGGGTCCCAAGGGCGGACCTGGCATGCGCGAAATGCTGTCGACCACGGCCGCGCTCTATGGCCAGGGCATGGGAAGCAAGGTGGCCCTGATCACTGACGGGCGTTTCTCGGGCGCAACACGCGGCTTCTGTATCGGCCATGTCGGGCCGGAAGCGGCCGTGGGCGGTCCGATCGGGCTGTTGAGGAACGGCGACATCATCACGATCGACGCAATCGAAGGCACGATCGAGGTGGCGCTGACGGAACCTGAACTGGCGGAGAGGGCGAAGCATTGGAAGCCGCGCCGGACCGACTACCAGTCGGGCGCGATATGGAAATATGCACAAACGGTCGGGCCGGCCCGTGACGGGGCTGTCACTCATCCGGGCGGCGCGAAAGAAACACACTGCTATGCGGATATATGAGTTAGTCAGGGTTTGCGTTTTCGGCGGCGCTGTCGCCGTGGCTTCTGCCGCGGGCACGGGCCTCGCGCTGGCGTTCGACGACAAGGTGTTCGACGAGGTCGGCGGCGTGAATGCCGAATCCAGCCCCTGGGACGTCTTCAAGTTCGGCTATTCGGCCTACAAGAGCGGTCACAAGGACCAGGCAGCCGAGGCCTATCGCTATGCTGCCGAGAACGGTCAGATCGGCGCGACGTGGAAACTCGCCCGCATGTATGCGGCCGGCGACGGCGTTGCGCGCAACGACTACGAGGCGTTCAAGTTCTTCTCCGAGATCGTCGAGCAGGATGTCGAGCCGGGCAGCCGTGACGAAAGCTACGTGTCCGACGCGCTGGTGGCGCTCGCCGGCTACCTGAAGACCGGCATCCCGGGAAGCCCGGTCAAGGCCAACCCGGCTGCCGCGCAGGAATATTACATGCGCGCCGCCGCCAACTACCGCAATCCGAGCGCCCAGTTCGAGGTCGGCAACATGTTCCTGAAGGGCGAGGGCGGCGTGAAGGCCAGCATTCGCCAGGCTGGCCGCTGGTTCCAGCTTGCTGCCGAGAAGGGCCATGCGGGCGCGCAGGCGACGCTGGGCAATTTGCTCTTCCAGAGCGGCAGGGTGGTACGCGGGCTGGCGATGATGACCGCGGCGCTCGAGCGCGCCTCTCCCAGCGACCAGCCGTGGATCCGCGGCATGCAGGAAGAAGCCTTTTCACTTGCCGCCGAGGCCGACCGCCGCACGGCGATCGCGCTGGCGCAGGACATTTTGGTCAAGGGCAGCGGCAACAACAGCCAGTAGGCGTCTGCGTCCTTATTGGATGCCCGCAGCTTCAAACGATTGTGGCCAATGCCTGTTTCCGCTCGACCGGACGGCGCCGTTGCGAAACAATGGCGCTTCGAATCCTTTGAGTCTTGGAACCGGCAGACATGAGCAGCGAGCGGCCGCCGCGCGACCCTATAATACGTGAGGCGATGACGAAGGCGGGCAAGGCCAAACCGGCGTCTCGGCCCTTCGCGCATCTGCGCGTGCATTCGGCCTATTCACTTCTCGAAGGCGCCCTGCCGGTGAAGAAGATCGTGGCGCACGCGGTGAAGGACGCCGCGCCTGCGATCGCCATCACCGACACCAACAACCTCTTCGGCGCGCTCGAGTTTGCGCAATACGCGGTCAAGGACGGCACCCAGCCTCTGATCGGCTGCCAGGTCGACGTCAACTTCGGCGATGAGAACCAGGATGCCAATCGAGGCTACCAGAAGCGCCAAGGCCCGGAGCTTTTTCCGCTGGTTCTGATCGCCGCGAACGAAACCGGCTACGGCAACCTCGTGCGGCTGGTCAGCCGGTCGTATCTGGAGCACGGGCCGGGCGATCCGGTGCATGTCCCGCTTGGCTGGGCCGCGGAACTTGGCGAAGGCCTGATCTGCCTCAGTGGCGGACCCCGCGGCGCGATCGGCGCGGCCGTCAGGACCGACCACGTGCTGCTCGCCGAAAGCCGGCTGCTGACGTTGAAACGCATCTTCGGCGACAGGCTCTATGTCGAACTGGAACGCGTGGCGGGTTATGACCGGGTGGTGGAGGCGAAGACGATCGATCTCGCCTACAGCCACGAACTGCCGCTCGTCGCCACCAACGAGGCGTTCTTTCCCGCGCGGGAGGATTATGAAGCCCACGATGCTTTGATCGCCATCGCCGAGGGCTCGGTCATCGCTGCCGACAACCGCCGCCGTCTTACGCCGGACAATTTCCTGAAGAGCCAGGCGGAGATGTCGGCGCTGTTTGCCGATCTTCCGGAGGCGATCGACAATACGATCGAGATAGCGCGCCGCTGCTCCTACTATCCGAAGAACCGCAGCCCGATTCTGCCGCGCTTTACGGGCGGCGACGTCGCCGATGCGGACGCCGTGGTGAAGCAGGAAGCGGCGGAACTGGCACGTCAGGCACGCGAGGGCCTCGACGCGAGGCTTGCCGCGCATGGTCCGACGCCAGGCTTCACGGTCGAGCAGTACCACGAAAGGCTGGAGTTCGAACTCGGCATCATCGAACGGATGAAATATCCGGGCTACTTCCTGATCGTCGCAGACTTCATCAAATGGGCGAAGGCGCACGGCATACCGGTCGGGCCGGGGCGCGGCTCGGGTGCAGGTTCGCTCGTCGCGTGGGCGACCACCATCACCGACATCGATCCGTTGCGTTTCTCGCTGCTCTTCGAGCGCTTCCTCAATCCCGACCGCGTGTCGATGCCCGATTTCGACATCGACTTCTGCCAGGATCGCCGCGACGAGGTGATCCGCTATGTGCAGGACAAATACGGCCGCGACCAGGTCGCGCAGATCATCACCTTCGGAACGTTGCAGGCGCGCGCCGTCCTGCGCGACGTCGGTCGCGTGCTTCAGATGCCCTACGGGCAGGTCGACCGGCTCTGCAAGATGGTGCCGCAGAACCCGGCCAACCCGGTGTCGCTCGGCAAGGCGATCGAGGGAGAGCCGCGGTTCGCCGAGGAAGCAGAGCGTGAGCCGGCGGTCCAAACCCTGCTCGACATGGCCCAGAAACTCGAAGGGCTCTACCGCCACGCCTCTACCCATGCCGCGGGCATCGTGATCGGCGACCGGCCGCTGTCCGAACTGGTGCCGATGTACCGCGACCCGCGCTCCGACATGCCGGTCACGCAGTTCAACATGAAGTTTGTCGAACAGGCCGGCCTGGTGAAGTTCGACTTCCTCGGCCTGAAGACGCTGACCGTGCTCGACCGCGCCGTGAAACTTGTCCGCCGGCGCGGCATCGAGATCGACCTCGAGCATATTCCGCTCGATGACGAGAAAACCTACGCCATGCTGTCGCGCGGCGAGGTGGTCGGTATCTTCCAGGTGGAAAGTGCGGGCATGCGCAAGGCGCTGGTCGGTATGAAGCCGGACCGCATCGAGGACATCATCGCGCTTGTGGCGCTCTACCGTCCCGGCCCGATGGAGAACATCCCGACCTACAATGCGCGCAAGCACGGCGAGGAGGAGATCGCTTCGATCCATCCCAGGATCGACCATCTGGTGCAGGAGACGCAAGGCGTCATCGTCTACCAGGAACAGGTGATGCAGATCGCCCAGGAGCTTTCCGGCTACTCGCTTGGCGAAGCGGACCTTCTGCGCCGCGCCATGGGCAAGAAGATCCGCGCCGAGATGGATGCGCAGCGCGTGCGTTTCGTTGAAGGCGCCGTGAAGAACGATCTGTCGAAGCCGCAGGCCGACTTCATCTTCGACCTACTGGCAAAATTCGCCGACTATGGCTTCAACAAGTCGCACGCCGCGGCCTACGCCGTCGTGTCCTACCAGACCGCCTATCTCAAGGCCCATTTTCCGGTCGAGTTCCTTGCCGCGTCGATGACGCTCGACATGGGCAACACCGACAAGCTCGCCGACTTCCGCCAGGACGCGCTGAGGCTCGGAATCGACGTGGTCGCACCGTCTGTGACGACCAGCTTCCGCGACTTCGAGGTCGGCGAGAACAAGATTTTCTATTCGCTTGCCGCGCTCAAGGGCGTCGGCGACGCAGCGGTCGAGCACATCGTCGCCAGGCGGCAGGAGAAGCCGTTCGCCAGCCTCGAGGATTTCTGCGAACGCGTCGATCCGAAGATCGTCGGCAAGCGTGTGCTGGAAACGCTGATCATGGCCGGCGCGCTCGACTGCTTCGGGCACGACCGGGCAGCCATGATGGCGGGCATCGAGCGCATGATGGGGCTAGCGTCCCGCGCCTATGAAGACGCAGCGCTCGGAATCACCGACATGTTCGGCGGATCGTCCGTCGGTGAGCAGAAGCTGCATCTGCCGGTTACCGAGCCCTGGCTGCCCGCCGACCGGCTGCATCGCGAGTTCCAGGTGGTCGGCTTCTACCTCTCGGCACACCCGCTCGATGAATACAGCGCAGCACTGAAGAAGATGCGTGTCCAGACATGGGCCGAATTCTCGGCTGCCGTGAAGCAAGGCGCGACGGCGGGACGGATGGCCGGCACCGTGACCTCGAGGCAAGAGCGCAAGACGCGCACGGGCAACAAAATGGGCATCGTGAATTTCTCCGATACCTCCGGCCAGTACGAGGCCGTGCTCTTCTCCGAGGTTCTGGCGCAGTACCGCGACCTGCTGGAGCCAGGCAAATCGCTGGTCGTCACCGTCTCGGCGGAAGACAGGCCCGAAGGCGTCAATCTGCGAATCCAGACTGTGCAAGCGCTGGAGGACATGGCCAACCAGGTCCAGAAGGCGCTGCGCATCTATGTGCGCGACCCCGGCCCGCTCGGCACGCTGGCAAGTCAGCTCTCGGCCAAGGGTGAAGGGCAGGTGAGCTTTATCGTCATCAAGGACGGCGCCGCCGGCGAAGTGGAGATCGAACTGCCCGATCGCTACCGCATCTCGCCGCAGGTGGCGTCTGCCATGCGTGCGGTGCCTGGCGTCGTCGAGGTGGAACTGGTTTAGCGACCTTGATGACGTGACTGCGGTGGTTGGCGTCTCGTCCGGAGGCGCTGGAGGGACATTTATCCGTGACAACACCGGCTGACGGCGAAGAAGAACCCCTGACCGGAATTGCGAAGCTGCGCGACACGTTGCGGCTTCTCTACCATGGGCGCACGCCTGCGGCAGTCCGCTTTCAGATCATAGTGATCATCATCGATCTTGCGATCATCGCGTTCTTCATCGCGACACCGGTGCTGTCGGAAACGCCTACCTTTCTGTGGATCGACTATGCGGTCGCCACCTTGGTCGCGCTCGACATGATCGCACGGCTGCTCGCCTCTACCGACATGCTGAGGCTGCTGCGCCAGCCGACCTCGTGGGTCGACTTCTTCATCCTCGTCACGCTGCTTTTCCCGCAGGCGCTCGCCAATCTCGGCTTCCTGCGCATCCTGAGGCTATGGTCGCTGGCGCACAGTCGAACGCTGATGACCCCGCTCGAGGAGCGCGGGCTGTTGACATGGCGCGAGCCGATCGTGGCGGTGGTCAACCTCGTAACCTTCCTGTTCATCGTCACCGGCTTCGTCTACACCTTCTTCTTCCTGGATGGCGCCGGCATCGAAGGCTATGTCGACGCGCTCTATTTCACGGTTACCACGATCACGACGACCGGCTTCGGCGACATCACGCTGCCCGGCACCGCAGGCAAGCTGACGTCGATCGTGGCTATGATCGTCGGCATCTCGCTGTTCGTGAAGCTGGCGCAGGCAGTGTTCCGTCCGGCAAAAGTGATTTTCGAGTGCCCCAGCTGCGGGTTGAGGCGGCACGAGCCGGACGCCGTCCACTGCAAGGCGTGCGGCCACCTCCTGAAGATACCCGACGAGGGCGAATAACCGGTCAGGAGGTTGCGATCTCGGGCTCGCGTACCCGGCGCTGAATGTTGAACAGGTTGCCGGTCAGGATGAGAGCCGCGCCGACGGCTGTCAAAAGGTCGATCCGCTCGCTGTAGAGCAGGTAGCCGATCAGCGCCGACAGCGGCAACCGCAGGAAATCCATCGGCATTACGACCGTCGCCTCAGCATAGGAGAGCGCCCGCGCCAGGCAGAAATGCGACGACATGCCGGTGAAGGACACCAGAAGGATCCATGGCCACATCCAGGTCTCCGGAGTGCGCCAGACTGCGATCGCCGGGACAAGCCCGATGACGGACTGGATGATCAACATCCAGAATATGATGGCGACGACGGTGTCGGTGCGGGTGAGCGACTTCACCATCACCACCGAAATGGCGAAGAAGACGGCTCCTGCCAGCATGATCAGGTGACCGGGCACGACGGCCGCCACGCCGGGACGCACGATGACGAGCACGCCGACGAGGCCGAACATGATCGCCGCCACCTTGCGCGCGCTCATGCGTTCGCCAAGAAAGAACACTGCGAGAAAGGCGCCCCAGATCGGAGAGGTGAACTCGATCGACATGAGCTCTGCAAGCGGGATCATGGTGAGTGCCATCAGCCAGGCGAACTGCCCGCAATAATGCACGATGTTGCGGCCGATGTGCTGAAGCGGCCGCTTGGTGCGCATTGCGGCGAAGCCGCCTGACGCGAAGACCAGCGGCAAAAGGATGAACCAGCCGATGACCGAACGCATCTCCATGACTTGGAAAACGTCGAGCTCCGGCATGATGGCCCGTCCGGCTACGGTCATCGTCAAAAAGGAGGTGATCGAGCCTCCCATCCAAAGCGCCGCCCGGAGTGTCGATTGCGTCTGTATCATGCGCGGTGTTTGGCAAGCTGAAGGCGCTGCGGCAACTGCTTGATGCCGCCAATCGGCTGGGCCAGAGCGTCGCGAGCCTATACGCCTGCCAAACACGCATGCGCAAAGCGGCTCAGTCCTCGTCCCGCGCGATGGATTCCGGCGGGTGCGCGGGGCGACCCTTGCCGAACGTGTAGCCGGTCACGACCGCCTTTTGCCCAAATTTTTCGCGCAGGCTGTCGATCGCCCCTTCCGCCAGCGCGCGCTTGTGCGCCGGCAGATCGACGAGGTCGGGCGGGTCTGCCTTTTCGACACCGGTCAGGTCGCTTACGCCAATCCCGAGGAGCCGGTATCTGGTGCCGTCGGTTTCCTTTTCCAGGAGATGCAGGCCGGTCTGGAAGATGCGGTCGGCAAGCCTGGTGGGGTCGACGAGGTGGCGGTTGCGCGTGCGCAGCCTGAAATCCTGCGTCTTGAGTTTCAGCACCACGGTGCGGCCTGCAATGCCGGACTTCTTCAGCCGCGCCGAGACCTTTTCGGACAGTGCGCGCAGGACGGGAACGAGATCCTCGGGAGAGGCGAGATCGATGTCGAAGGTGGTCTCGGCCGAGACGCTCTTGGCGTCGCGGTCGGCATGGACCATGCGCTCGTCCTGACCGCGCGAAAGGTGATAGAGCCGGTCGCCCAGCGTGCCGTAGCGGCGCATCAGCTCGGCGCGATCCAGTTTCTGCAACTGGCCGATCATGCGTATGCCGTCGCGTTCGAGCGTGGCTGCAAAGGCCTTGCCGACGCCCCAGATCAGCGTCACCGGCTGCTCGGCGAGAAAACCGATGGCCTCAGCTTCGCCGATGACCGACAAGCCGCGCGGCTTGCGTAAGTCGGACGCCACCTTGGCCAGGAACTTGCAATAGGAAAGACCGGCCGAGACGGTGATGCCGACCTCCCTTTCGACATTTGTAGCGAAGTCGGCGAGCACCATGGCCGGCGGCTTTCCGTGCAGCCTCTCCGTGCCCGACAGGTCGAGGAAGGCCTCGTCGATCGACAGCGGCTCGACCAGCGGGGTGAGCGCCTGCATCATGGCACGCACCTCGCGGCCGACGCGGGCGTATTTCTCCATGTTCGGCGGGATGACGATCGCCTCGGGGCAGGCCTCGAGCGCCTTGAACATGGGCATTGCCGAGCGCACGCCCTTGATGCGGGCGATGTAGCAGGCGGTCGATACGACCCCCCTTTTTCCCCCGCCGATGATGAGGGGCTTGTCCTTCAGTTCGGGGTTGTCGCGTTTTTCCACCGCCGCGTAGAAGGCGTCGCAGTCGATATGGGCGAGATGCAGCCGGTAAAGTTCCGCATGCCGCGCCAGGCGGGGGCTGCCGCAACGCTCGCAGCGGGGCGCGACTTTCACCTGCAAGGTCATGCAGTCGCGGCAGAAACCGTGGTCGGGGTTGTTGACAGTCACCCGCATCGCTGCGAACATATAGAGAACATCGCAAATCTTATTCCACGCTGCAGCCACGAACAACAGGCGGTGCAGGAGGAGGCCGTCATGCCTGTGGACATTCGACCGCTGACGCCCGACCTGTGGGCTTCAACGCGGCTGCATGGACCTGCAAGGCCTTCGGCAAGGGGCTGAGCATGGGCTGGTCGAGGCCGGCTTGGCGTTTGCAAGGGAGTCGCGGGATTTATCAGGCGGACCGATCGTGACCCTCGTCGCCGAAGGGCAAGGCGCGCAGCGCGGCCGAAACCTGCTGCGGCGGGATTCCGGATTCCTCGGAGAAGCGCATTAGTGTCGGCTCGTGCGCAGCAATGAATTGCAGCACGCCCGCAAGGAAGCCCGGCTCCCGCGCCGCCTGGCGGATCGAGTTCGCCTCAATCCCGGTGATCGCCAGGAAGCGCGCCAGCAACTCCGGATCGGCGGCAACGAAGGCCAGCGCGGTGATCGCCAGTCCCTCGGCGTTTTCGCGGTCCCGGCGGTTATCGGTCATATGCTGCAGCCTTTCGCATTGCGGTTCGAGTATCTATCCTGTCCCTTATGGGCAAGCTCCCCGTGGGGTACGAGAAACGCATTGCCTTCGACCATGTGGATTTGCGTTTCGTCAATGTTCTTGGCGTAATGTCCATGTCGGGGATTTGACGCCTTGCAACGGCGTAGTGGCGATGCCGCCTGATCGGAACCGGCGGCTGGAACGGGAAGTCAATGCCGAAGAAAGTCATGATCGTCGAGGACAACGAGCTCAATATGAAGCTCTTTCGCGACCTGATCGAGGCCAGCGGCTACGAAACCGTGCGCACGCGCAACGGGCTGGAAGCGCTGGACCTGGCGCGGCAGCATAAGCCCGACCTCATCCTGATGGACATACAACTGCCCGAGGTCTCCGGTCTCGACGTGACGCGCTGGCTGAAGGAAGACGACGATCTTCACAAGATTCCCGTCATCGCGGTGACCGCCTTCGCCATGAAGGGCGACGAGGAACGGATCCGCCAGGGCGGCTGCGAGGCCTATATTTCCAAGCCTATCTCGGTGCCGCGTTTCATCGAGACCATCAAATCCTATCTGGGCGACGCCTGATGACCGCACGCATCCTCGTCGTCGACGACGTTCCGGCCAATGTGAAGCTGCTCGAGGTCCGGCTGCTTGCGGAATATTTCGAGGTGCTGACCGCGGCCAATGGCGCCGAGGCGATCGAGACCTGCGAGAACGGCAAGGTGGACGTCGTGCTGCTTGACGTGATGATGCCGGACATGGACGGCTTCGAGGTCTGCCGGCGGCTGAAGAGCGACCCCGCGACCGCGCATATCCCGGTCGTGATGGTCACGGTGCTCGACCACGTTTCCGACCGCATCCGCGGGCTCGAAGCAGGTGCCGACGATTTCCTGACCAAGCCGGCCAACGATCTGCAACTGATGACGCGGGTGAGGAGCCTGGTGCGTCTGAAGATGCTGACGGACGAGTTGCGGCTGCGTGCGTCGACGACGCGCAATATCGGCATCGAGGAGCTTCTGGCGCGTCGCGAGCCGGCAAGCGAGGCTACGCCGAGGGTATTGCTGATCGACGAGCGGGCGTCTTCGGGTGCGGAGGTCGCGGAAATGCTTGCCGATACGGCCCAGGTGGATGTCGCTATGGATCCGCACGTCGCCTTCTTCCAGGCTGCGGAAGAGCCCTACGAATGCATCGTCATGTCGACCGGATTCACCGATTTCGATCCGCTGCGGCTCTGCTCGCAGTTGCGTTCACTCGACCGCACCCGTTTCGTGCCGATCATCCTGCTGGCCGAAGAAGGCGAGGACGACCGCATCGTGCGCGGGCTGGAGCTTGGCATCAACGACTATCTGATCCGGCCGATCGACCGCCAGGAACTGATCGCGCGGCTGCGCACCCAGGTCAGGCGCAAGCGCTACAACGACCATTTGCGCGCCAGCGTCACGCAGACGATCGAAATGGCAGTGACTGACGGGTTGACCGGCCTGCATAACCGCCGCTACCTCGACAGCCATTTGCAGACGCTGTTCGATCGGGCTGTTGCGCGGCGGCGTCCGCTGTCGCTGATGATCACCGATCTCGATCGTTTCAAGTCGGTCAACGACACCTACGGCCATGACGGGGGCGACGAGGTGCTGCGCGAATTCGCCCGGCGGCTGAGGAAGAACGTGCGCGGTATCGACCTGGCCTGCCGCTATGGCGGCGAGGAATTCGTCGTGGTCATGCCGGACACCGAGGCGGCGATCGCCGAGAAGGTGGCCGAGCGGGTGCGCGCCGAAATCGCGGAATTGCCCTTTGTAGTCAATGGGAAGGGCGTCCCCGTGACAGTCAGCGTCGGCGTTTCGTCGCTGAAGCGCGGCGTGGATTCGGTGACGGAGCTGTTGAAGCGCGCGGATCTGGCTCTTTACGAAGCCAAGAGCGGCGGCCGCAACCGCGTCGTCGCCAAGGCAGCTTGACGCCGCTTACGCAGCATAAGGAGGTCAAGCGACCTGCTTCCGAAATTTACCTTAATCCAAGCGATTCGCGCAGGTTGGTTAAGAAAATATTGATTTCCAAAGCCTCTTTTGCCAATGTGATCCGATCAAAACGGGCGCCGGAACGAGGAAAAACGAGCCGTATCGCCTGGTTGAACACCCCATGATGCTCAGGTCCGCCGCATCTCCTGGGTCCGTGGGGTCGGCCGGCCGGCGCTGGCACATAGTGGCCTCCTCGTACCGCTGCCAACCGCCGGCCGGCCCCCTGCCTCGCCATTTCAACAGCGCATCAGCAAACCGGGCGAACACATTGTTTATGTTCGTCAATTCGGCATTAGACCGAATGAGGCTGCCTGAATAAATGCCCGCAAGGCAGAACGCACCTTGGATAGACGCGAGATAAACAAACGTTTGCCCTGAGCGAACGAGCAGGCAGGCGTGCAATTTGTTCACGAGCGCCCCGGGGCGGCCGTTGCCGCAGGCTTCAACGAAAAACGCCGCCCGAAGGCGGCGCTTGAACGCAGCTATGCAACCCGATCCTACTTGATCTTGGTTTCCTTGAATTCGACATGCTTCTTGGCGACCGGGTCGTATTTGCGGAACGACAGCTTGTCGGTCTTCGTGCGGCTGTTCTTGCTCGTCACGTAGAAGAAACCTGTATCGGCGGTCGACAGAAGCTTGATCTTGAGTTTTGCAGCCTTGGCCATCTTTTTCGTCCGTTGGATTGTCTGGAGTTCGTGCCGCCTCTGGCGCGGCCGAGTCCGGACTGTGACCCGGACGCGGAAAACTTGGCGCGACACATAAAGAACGGCGCCTGAAAGTCAAGTCACCTGGTTCTTCAACCCAAATGGCGGCGCAATCCCGGCACGATGCGGCAGATGACCAGTACAATGTAGGCGGCGAAGAAGAGCGCCAGCGACCAGCCGAAGCCGTCGGTTCCGAAGAGATCCATGCCGATGCCGATCGCCTGCGGCCCGAGCACCATGCCGAGCCCGTAGCAGAGCACGAAGGCAGCGTTGGCCGATGCCAGGTCGCGGCCCGACAGACGCGAGCCCAGATGGGCAAGCCCGATCGTGTAGAGCGCGGCGACCACGCCGCCCCAGACGAAGAGCAGCGCTGCCATGATGTGCCAGTCGTGGACGAGATGCTGCATCAGGATCATCCCGACGAGCCCGACGACGGCACAACCGAGCAGCAAATGGCGGCGGTCGCCGATGCGGTCCGAGAGCATGCCGATCGGAATCTGGAGCAGAACGTTGCCGAGCCCGATCATCGAGAGCAGCAGCGCGGCGTCCGCCTCCGAATAGCCGATACGCGCGCCATAGATCGGAAATAGCGCGAAGCCGCCGGTCTCGACTGCGCCGAAGACGAGCACGGCGGCCGTGGCGGTGGGCACCAGCCATATGAAGCGCACGAAGCTGGTCGGTTTGCCGTCGTCGTCTGCCGAGACGATGTCCGGGCTCTCGCGCCAGGCGGCAAGCACGGGGATGGCTGCTACCGCGACCAGTGCGAAGGTGATGCCGAAGGGCAAAAAGCCCTGGCTGCCGATCTTCGAGAAGAGCCAGGGGCCGCCCGCGAAGCCGAGCGACAGCACGGTGGCGTAGATGCCGAGCACGAAGCCGCGCCGATGTGGCGGCGCGGAGGTGCTGATCCAGAATTCGGACAGGATGAAGAGCACGGTAAGCGCGATGTGAAGCGCCGCGCGCAGCGGAAACCACATCCAGAAGCTCGATGCGAAATAGAAGCCGATGAAGGCGAGTGCGCCGAGCAGGATCATGCCGAGCATGGTCCAGACGACGCCGAAGCGGGCGGCCAACGGCGTGGCGAGCGGGGCGGCTGCGATCGACGCCAGGCCGGCGACGGCGGTGTTGAGGCCGATCATCGTTGCCGACGTGCCACGGTTTTCCAGGATGACGCTCAGGAGCGGCATGCCCAGCCCGATGGCAATTCCCACCACGCTGATCGAGGAGACGGCGGCCGCGATGGGCAGCCAGTGCAGCTTTTCGGTTTCCGGGATGGGCTGGGTGTGCATGTGCGGTCTGGCGGGAGCCCGGGGAGCCGTGGGCCGATTTCGAAAGCTTCTTGAACGGCTATGCCGGTCGCCCAATTCGGCGCTCGTGTCAATGCGGATCGGTCCGGAATGATCAGTCCAGCTGCAGGGGTGCGAGCCGGTTTAGGCTGCTCTTCAGCCCGGTCGTTCGTCCGCCGGTCCTTTACGCCGCCTTTCAAGCCAGGCGTAGACTTCGCCGACGACGCCGCGCCGGAAGATCAGCACGCAGATCATGAAGATCAGTCCCGTGGCGATGGTCACCGGAAAGGAGGAGGTGGCCAGCATGTTCTGCAGCGCCACGACGAATGCGGCGCCGAAGATCGGGCCGACCAGCGTTCCTATGCCGCCGAGCAGCGTCATCAGGATCACCTCGCCGGACATCTGCCAGGCGACGTCGGTCAGCGTCGCGAACTGGAACACCAGCGCCTTGACCGCACCCGCCAGCCCGGCCAGCGCCGCCGACATTACGAAGGCCGCCAGCTTGTAGTATTGAACGGAATAACCAAGCGAAATGGCGCGGTTCTCGTTCTCGCGGATCGAACGCAGGATCATGCCGAAGGGGGAATTGACCACCCGCCACACGAAGAACAGGCCGAGCAGGAAATTGGCCATGACGAAATAGTACATGGCGTGCGGATGCTGCAGGTCGAGCAGCCCGAAGAACGTGCCGCGCGGTACGCCCTGGATGCCGTCTTCGCCGCCTGTGAAATCCGCCTGGACGCAGAAGAAAAAGAACATCTGCGACAAGGCCAGCGTGATCATGGCGAAATAAATGCCCTGCCGGCGGATGGCGAAGAAGCCGATGACGAGGCCGAGCAGCGCCGCGCCGATTACCCCGATCAGGATGCCGATTTCAGGCCCGACGCCCCAGACCTTGACCGCATGAGCGGTAAAGTAGGCGGCGCCGCCGAAAAAGGCCGCGTGACCAAAGGACAGGAGGCCAGTGTAGCCGAGGAGAAGATTGAAGGCGCAGGCGAACAGCGCGAAGCACATCATCTTCATCACGAAGATCGGATAGATGAAGAAAGGCAGCGCAACGAGGGCGGCGATGCCGAGCGCCAGCAGGATTGCCTCGACGCGCGAGGCGCGGGTCGTCGCGGGTTCGGCAAAGGTCACGTTCGCCATCTCAGGCATCCCTCCCGAACAGTCCGGCCGGCCGCAGCAGCAGTACGATCGCCATGATGACGAAAATGACGATGTTGGAGGCTTCCGGGTAGAATACCTTGGTCAGGCCCTCGGCAAGACCGAGCATGTAGCCCGTCACGATGGCCCCGAGTATGGAGCCCATGCCGCCGACCACGACGACGGCGAAGACCACGATGATCAGGTTCGATCCCATCAGGGGGCTGACCTGGTAGACCGGCGCGGCGAGGATGCCCGCCAGCCCCGCCAGGGCGGAGCCGAGGCCGTATGTGAGTGTCAGCAACACGGGCACGTTGACGCCGAAGGCCTGCACCAGCTTCGGGTTCTCGGTCGCGGCGCGCAGATAGGAGCCGAACTTGGTCTTTTCTATCAGCAGCCAGGTGCCGAGGCAGACGACCAGGGAGGCCACGACGACAAAGCCGCGATAGATGGGCAGGAACATGAAGCCCAGATTGGTCCCGCCGGCCAGCAG
>JALYWP010000343.1 GCA_030852655.1 Pseudomonadota bacterium
ACGTTTCTGCGGATCATGCCGGCATCGGCGCCGCCCAGCCCGAACGCCGCGGCGAAATAGATGGCCATCGCACCAAGGACGATCGCTGCAAGCGCTGCTGCCTGGATGTAGATCGGCGAGGCCGGAGCGAACTGCGGCGCCAGCCAGGACACCGCCAGATGGATGGCGCCCGCCATCAGCGCGCAGGCGACGACGAGCCGAGGCACGCGCTTGAGGAGGCCCGCGTCGCTCGCCCAGTGGCGCCGCGCGATCAGTACGCCAAACAGCATGGACGCGTTGACCCAGCCGGCGACGGCAGCCGCCGTGGCGATCCCCGGCGCGCCCATGGTCGGGAACAGCCACAGCGCGATCGAGATGTTCACGGCCACCGAAATCGCCGCGAAGATCATCGGCGTCCTTGTGTCCTCGCGTGCGAAATAGCCGGGCGTGAAGGCCTTGATCAGCACGAAGGCCGGCAGGCCGATGCCGAAGATGGCGAGCACCTCGGAGACCACCGCGGTATCCTGGGGCGTGAAGGCGCCGCGCTCGTAGAGTACGCGCACGATCGGTTCCGACATGGTAAGCAGCGCGGCCGCGGCGGGCAGCGTCAGGAACAGCGTGAACTCGATCGAGCGGTTCTGCAAATTGCCGGCCTCGACGAGATGGCCGGCCCTCAGCGCGCGCGCCAGTTCGGGCAGGAGCACCACGCCGACGGCGACGCCAACGACGCCGAGCGGCAGCTGGTAGACGCGGTCGGCGAGGTTGAGCGCGGGCACCGCGCCCGCCTGTCCGGACGCGATCGCCGTACCGACCAGCGTGTTGATCTGCGTGATGCCGCCGGTGATGGCGGCAGGAAGGGCGAGCCACAGCAGGCGCCTGACATTGGCGGTCAGGCGAGGCCGGCGAAAGCCGATCGACACGCCGGCATTCCTGACCGCGAAGAAGACGATGCCAAGCTGCACCAGGCCCGCCGCAAGCACGCCCCAGGCAAGCGCCAGCCCGACCTCCCTGCCGTCATAGCCGCCATACCAGGCGGCGACGAGGATGCCGACCAGGATGATGTTGAGGAAGACCGGCGCGATTGCCGCCGCGAAATAGCGGTGCAGCGAGTTCAGCATTCCCGCCATCATCGCGCCCAGCGACATGCAGATGAGGTAGGGGAACATGATCGCCGCCAGTTCGGTGGTCAGGAGCAGCTTTGCCGGGTCCTCGGCGAAGCCGGGCGCGATGGCATGGCGGATGACGAAGGGCATCGCCAGTTCCATGGCGATGGTCAAAAGCAGGAGCACGCTGAACAGCACGCCGAAGACCTCTTCGGAGAATTTCCTGGCGCCGGCGACGCCGCCGGCCTCGATCTCCCTGGCGAAGAGCGGCACGAAGGCGGCGTTGAAGGCACCCTCGGCGAACAGGCGGCGGAAGGTGTTCGGGAACTGGAACGCCGCATAGAACGCCTCCGCCACCGGTCCGGTGCCGAGCGCGGCCGCCATCATCATCTCGCGGGCGAAGCCGAAGATGCGGCTCAGCATCGTGCCCGAGCCGACTGTCGCGAATTTCCTGACGAGGCTCATCTTCCCCTCCCCCTTGAGGGAATCCGCGCCCTGCCTCTCACTCTGCTGCCGCCTTTGCCTTCGCGCCACGGTCCGCCGCCGCGCCGCGCAGCGTTGCAATCAGCTGTTTGCGTATCGTCTCGAGTCTGGTCGGGTTGTCGATTTTCGACCCGGTGAGGTCGGTCACGTAGAACGTGTCGATAACCTTCTCGCCGAAGGTGGTGATATGCGCCGAGGCTATGTCGAGCGACAGGTCGGACAGCGTGCCGGTTATCTCCGACAAGAGGCCGGGCCGGTCGAGCCCCTCGACCTCGATGACCGAGAAGCGGTTCGACAGCGTGTTGCGGATGTCGGCGCGCGGCTCGATCCTGAACGTCTTCGATCCCCGCTTCGGCTTGGTCCGGGTGGCGATCACCTCGGGCAGCCATGACTTGCCGGACAGCACATCCTCGATGAGCTTGCCGACGCGGGTCGCGCGCCGCCGTTCGTCCTCGTCGCGGTCGAACTCCCTGGAGATCAGGATCGTATCCAGCGCGCGGCCGTCCGAGGTGGTGAATATCTGCGCGTCGACGATGTTGCCGCCTGCAGCGACGCACGCGCCCGCTATCACCGACAGCAAGCGAGGGTGGTCCTGCGCCAGCACGGTGATCTCCGTCACCGCCTCGAATTCATGCGTCTTGACCATCGTGGCGAGCTTCTTCTTCGCCGCATCCGCCTCGCGGATGAATTCGGTGTGGCGCAACTGGTCCTCGAGGTCGACGGTCAACAGGTAATTCTCGTAGTACAGGCCGACATATTTGCGCCGCGCCTTCTCCGGCCAGTCGGCGAGCCCTGCCGCCAGCCGCTCGCGCGCCTCGGCCGCGCGCTCGGCGCGCGTCATCTCCGAGAAGCCGCCCGTCAGCAGCAGTTCGGTTTCGAAATAGAGGTTGCGCAGCAACTGGCCCTTCCAGCCGTTCCAGACGCCGGGGCCGACGCCCCTGATGTCGCAGACGGTGAGCACGAGCAGCAGTTTCAGCCGCTCGACCGACTGCACGATCGAGGCGAAATCGTCGATGGTCTTGCGATCGTTCAGGTCGCGCGTCTGCGCCGTCATCGACATGACGAGATGATTGTCGACCAGCCAGGCCACCGTCTCCGTGTCGGCGGCCGACAGGCCCATATGCGGGCAGAGGCGCCGCGCGATCCTGGCGCCTGCCACGGAATGGTCTTCCGGCCGTCCCTTGGCGATGTCGTGCAGCAGAACCGCGACGTAGAGCACTTCGCGGTGCCGGCGCATCCCCGGCATCAGCGAATGCGACAGCGGATGAATATTCTCGCCGTCTCCGCGCTCGATCTCGGAGAGCACGCCGATGCAGCGGATGAGGTGCTCGTCGACCGTGTAGTGATGGTACATCGAGAATTGCATCATCGCGACGATCTTGCCGAAGTCCGGGATCAGCCTGCCAAGCAGCCCCGCCTCGTTCATCCGCCTGAGATTGAGGTCGGGACTGCGGTCGGAGGTCAGCAGGTCGAGGAAGAGCCGGTTCGCTTCGGCGTTGCGGCGCAGGTTCCTGTCGACCAGACCGAGCGAGCGGGTGAGCAGCTTCAACGCATCGGGGTGGTATTCCAGCCCGTGCTTGTCGGCGAACCAGAACAGTCTGAGCATGTTGATGGGGTCGCGCTCGAACACCTGGGCGTCGGCAATGTTGATGCGGTGATTGTCGATGATGAAGTCACTGGTGCCGGCAAGCTTGCGCTTGCGGCGCTGGAAGGTCAGGAAGATGCGGTTGAAGCCGGGAACGTGCTTGGCCTGCTCCTCCTCGAGCGCGGCGCAGAAGATGCGCGTCAGGTCGCCGACGTCCTTGGCGATCAGGAAGTAGTGCTTCATGAAGCGCTCGACGGCGGAAAGCCCCGGATGGCTGGTATAGCCGAGCCGCTCCGCGATCTCGCGCTGGATGTCGAAATGCAGCCTTTCGTCGGCCTTGCCGGTCAGGAAATGCATGTGGCAGCGGACCGCCCACAAGAAATCCTCGGCCTTGCGGAACTGGTCGTATTCGGCCTGCGTGAAGACGCCCTTGTCGACCAGTTCCTGGGCCTCGCGCACGCGGTAGAAATACTTGCCGATCCAGAACAGCGTATGCAGGTCCCGCAAGCCGCCCTTGCCGTCCTTGACGTTCGGCTCGACCAGGTAGCGGGTGTCGCCGGCCTTTGCGTGGCGCTGGTCGCGCTCGGCCAGCTTGGCCTGGACATATTCCGCGCCGGTGCCCTTCACCACCTCGCTGTCGAAGCGCTTCATCAACTCGTCGTACAGCGCCTGTTCCGACCACAGGAAACGCGCCTCGAGGATCGAGGTGCGGATGGTGACGTCCGACCGTGCCTGCCTAATGCATTCGTCGACATCGCGGGTCGCATGGCCCACTTTCAGTCCCATGTCCCACAGCATGTAGAGCATGTATTGGACGACCGCCTCGCCGGCGGGCGTCTGCCTGGCAGGCAGAAGGAAGAGCAGGTCGATGTCGGAGCCGGGCGCCAGCGTACCGCGGCCGTAGCCGCCCGTCGCCACCACCGCCATGCGAAGGGCCTCCGCCTTGCCCCCGGGCGGCGAAACCTGCGCCAGGGCGAAATCGTGCAGCACGCCGATGATCTCGTCCATCAGATGCGACAGCCGCGTGGCGCAGGCGGCGCCGCCGCCGTCCTCGACAAGCAGTTTCTCGCCGATCCTTCGGCCGTCGGCCAGCGTCTCCTTGAAAAGCGCGAGCGCCGCGGCGCGCCTCTCGGCAGGTTTCGCGCTTGGCCTGCCGGCCATCGCGCCGAGCTTCCTGCGCAGCGCGTCGCCGTCGATCAATTGTTCGAGCTTCAGGGGGACTTTCGCCATTGGGCCTCGCCGTCAGGCCGCGTCTATAGCTTGATTTGCAGGCGCTGGAAATGGCGGGAACGCGATGCGATCAAGCCGGATGCGAACCTTGAAAGCGCTATGATGCCCGGCGCAACTGACGCGCCCGGGCGAAGGCCTTGAAGTCGGCCGCGCTCATGGGACGCGCGAAGGCATATCCCTGCAGCGCGTTGCAGCCGAGCATCTTCAGCAAGCGCGCATGCTCCATCGTCTCGACGCCTTCCGCCAGCACCTCGATGCCGAGCGACTTGCCGATCTCGATGATCGAGCCGACCAGCTTGCGCTGCGCCGGATGCTCGATGATCGGCGTGATAAGTTCGCGGTCGATCTTCAACCGGGTCGGCTTCAGCCTGAGCAAGCTGACGATCGACGCGTGGCCGGAGCCGAAATCGTCGATCTCGATGTCGATGCCGAGAGCCTTGATCTGCTCCACGTTCCAAGTGAACTGCTCGTCGTTCTCGTCGAGGAAGATCGATTCCACCAGTTCGAAGGAGACCGTGCCCGGTTTGATCGCCAGCCTGCCGAGGCTGCGGATCAGCTCCTCGTCGTGCAGGCGGCGTGCCGAGACGTTGACCGAGGCCTTCGGAACCTTGAGACCGTTCGCCGTCCAGTCATCGAAGTCGGCAAGCGTCTGCTCGAGGATCATGCGGTCGATCGTGGCAACCGCGTTCAACTCCTCGGCGATCTTGATGAAATCGCTTGGCGCCAGCACGCCTTCGGTCGGATGGTTCCAGCGCGCCAGCGCCTCGACGCCCACGATCGCGTGGGTCACGGCGTCAAACTGCGGCTGATACCAGGCGACGAACTCGTTGCGCTCCAGCCCGGACAATATGTCGTCGGCGATGCGCTTGGTGGTGACGATCTCGGCCTGCAGCGCGTCGTTGAAGAACTGGTGGCGGTTTCGGCCCCGGCTCTTGGCACGATAGAGCGCGAGGTCGGCGTTGACCAACAGCCGGCGTGGATCGGCGACCTGGTCGAGATCACAGGCGATGCCGATCGAGACGCCGAAGCGGCACTCGTGTCCGTGATAGGGAACCGGCTGGTGCATCTGCTCGATGATGCGGTCGGCCAGGCGCGCCAGCAACTCGCTCCAGCGCCCCCTGTCGGCGGGCTCTATCTTGCAGATCACGACGAACTCGTCGCCGCCGACGCGGGCTACGAAATCGCCGGACCTGAGGTTCGCCTTGAGGATGCGCGCGGCGTGCACCAGCATGGCGTCGCCGGCGGCATGGCCGAGCGTGTCGTTGATCTGCTTGAAGCGGTCGAGGTCCAGATGCAGCAGGCCGGCGCGCTCGCCGGCCGTCGTGAAGCTGTCGATATGGGCGGCCAGCACCTCGTCCAGGTAGCGGCGATTGGGCAGGCCGGTCAGCGAATCGTGCAGCGAGTTGAACTCGATGCGAGCCTTCGCGACCTCGAGTTCGGCGTTGCGCGCCTCTGTCAGCATGTTGGCGCGCTTGAGGCTTTCGGCGAGCATCACATCCGCCGTCACGTCCCAGTTGACGCCGGCCATGCGTGCGGGTGCGCCGGGATCCTTGTAGGCGATGGCGGCCTCGCGGATGTGGCGAACCGTCCCGTCCGCCAGGCGCAGGCGATACTCCGAGCGATAGCTGCCCATCTCATCGACGGCACGCCGGAAATCCCCCCTGGCATGCGGGAGGTCGTCGGGATGCACCGCGCTTTCCCAATGCATGTAGTCGCGCGGCCCACCGTCCGCGGGCTGCCCGAACAACTGGTTCGTGCGGTCGTCCCAGAACAGTTCATCGGTCTCCAGATTGATTTCCCAGACGCCGATCTGCGACGTGTCGAGCGCCAGCTCCAGGCGGCGCGACAGCCTTTCCAGCTCCACTTCGCGGCGACCGAGTTCGTCGACATTCTTCAGCCTTTCGTCGATGAGACGCCCGGTCACGAATGTGGGGATCAGGATGAGCGCCCCGCCTGCCAGGATCAGGAGGCGGAGCATCCATGCATTCTGCGGCGTCTGGTCCCAGCCGGTCTTGGGCACGGCAGCGATCTGCCAGGAACCGGAGGGCAGCATTATGTCAGCGGTGACCGGTGACTGCGCCAGGATATCGCCGCTTCCGAAGAAGCGCTCGCCGCGCGCACCCATGCCGTCGCGGCCGGAGATTGCGATGTCGATTGGCAGGCTCGCGTCAAGCAAGCCGCTATCGCGATAGAGGCGGTCGAGATCCACCACCGCCGAGACGATGCCCCAGAAGCGCTCGCCGCCGCCGGGATCGTCGACGAAGACGGGGAAGCGGCCGATAAATCCGCGCCCTCCCTGCACCAGGTCGACAGGCCCGGCGAGCACCAGTTCGCCGGTGTCGCGGGCGCGAAATGCTGCCGCGCGCTGCGCCTCGTTCCTGCTGTAGTCGAGTCCCAACGCCCGCTCGTTGCCGGCAACTGGATAAATCATCGTTACGACCAGGTCGGGCGCACCGGCGACAACGCTGAGCTGGGACCGGCCCGCGAAAATGTTGCCCGCGATTTCGGAAAACCGACTCTGGCTCATTTCCGGCTCGGTGGTCAGGGTGGCGACCAGCCCGCGCACCAGCTGGAGATTGCTGTTGATGTTGCCTTCGAGCTTGGCTCGGATCAGGCTCACCTTCGCAAGCACGTCGGAGCGCCGCTGCTCGTCGTGGATGCGGCGGTTCTGGTATTCGGCGAAGAGCCCGGCGGCCACGACAACGAGCAGCGCGAGCGCGGCGGGCACGTTCGTCGGTCTCCAGATCAGACGCAGCATGCTGCGCAAGGTGTAGTGCGTTGCTCCCAATTCACACCGCCTGCGCGCCGTCCGGCGCAACCAGCGGACGCTAGGACGGATTCCTTAAAGATGATCTTAAGAAGAATGCCCTGATTTCTGTGCGACCAACAGAATAGCCTAGGTCTGCAGTGGTGCACCTGACGCATGGTAACCAGATGCCGAATATTGCCGAAACTATTTGAACGACCGGCTTTGTCGCGCACGCTGTATTGGACCGCTATTCCGGCCGCCTGCGTCCGGCGACAAGGCGCGGCCGCGGCAACGTCAATCCACCGCTTCGCCCGGATAGACGCCCCAGAGCCTCGTCTGCTTGAGGAAGCCGGAAAGCCTGCCTACCGCTACCCTGCACCAACTGCCGTCGCAGCCCAGAAGATCGACCAGTACACGCGGCTCGAGCAATGCCCGGATGCTCCCGCCGGCCCGTCCTGTTCTCAGCGGCACGTTCTGCCCCTTCGACCAAGGAGCCACGAGGGCGGTCCTGCGTCCGGAGAGCAATGGGCCGAAGACCCAGCCGTCATTGCCGTCCCAGTCCCTGATCCGCCGCCAGTTGCCGTATTCCTGATAGATTTCGACGGGCAGCCGGCTTTTCACATATGTCCATTCCACCGGATAGGCGGTGCCTGGTCCGACGCGTACATTGACCCGCTTCGCCTTCAGCGACGCGTATCTCGGTAGAGGCAACCCGCTCGGACCCATAGAGCGGGGAGTGGCGCCAGCGAACCCGATCCCGATCAGCAGGAGCATCGCGGCAAGGGACAGCACGGCGCGGCATCGGTGTGCGCGCTCCACCCCATGCAGGTCGCCCTTGCCGATTGCTCTCGAAACCGTGTTCACCGCGTGTCCTTTCTTGAACTCGATTGCCGGACTGCTCGTGTTCAATCGCGTATTGTGACCGAGGGGAATAATCCCGTTACTGAGAGAAGGACAAGAAAATGGTTGAGAAAGAGACGCTCTCACAACGCTGGGACAATTATCAGCCGTCCAAGGCGCTGTGGTTCTGGACCACGCTGGGCGCGGTGGTCGCCACGATGGTCCTGGGCTTCACAGCCGGCGGCTGGACCACCGGCGGAAGCGCCGCGACGATGGCCGAAAAGGCCGCGCATGATGCGCGCGCGGAGCTGGTCGCGTCCGTCTGCGTGGAGAATTTCACCGCGCAGTCGGATGCGGCGACGCAGTTCGCCGCCCTGAAGGAGACTTCGTCCTGGCAACGGGATCAGTTCATCGAGGATGGCGGATGGGCCATGCTGGCCGGGATGGAGAAGTCCGTTCCAGGCGCTGCGGACGCGTGTGCCAGCCAGTTGGCGGCGATGGACAGCCTTCCGCCGCGCGAAGTGATGATCGCGCCGGCCTCCACTGACAGCTGAATATTCGCATACTCGACGCTGGGGGCGCATACCTCCGGCGTCGCAACTCGCAGGGGCTACGGCGACGATGTTCAGCTTCAATTCGACGCCGCGCTGGTTGGCGGCCACCGCCATCGCAAGCAGCCTTTTGGCCGCCGCCGCGGCTGAAGAACGCATGGTGATCCATTCGGACGAGGCCAAGCGAAGAACCTGTCCGTCCGAGCGATGCGGGGTGATCGGGCGCTTCTTCTCCGGCGAGTCGGTCATGGTCTATGAAAGCGCCGACGGCTGGTCGCGCGTGTCGCGCTACTATACCGCCGGGTGCCATGACGGCCGCTCCGCCTTTGTCGAACTCGGGCAAAACGAATGCACGAAAGACAACGGCATCGAGCAGGGGGAATTCGCGGAATGGGTAAAATCGGCCTTCCTCATGGCGGACGCCGGCAACTGACCTGACCGGCTGCCCGGCGCCCGTCGATCTCAGACGATGGCCGCTGGCGCTGCGAACACCCGCTCCAGATAGGCGGCAATGCCGGGTGTCCGCCATGACGGTCCGCGCCAGCCGATATGGCCGTCGGGGCGCACCAGAACGGCACGCGCGTCACTTCCATAGGCATCCGCAAAGCCGCCCTTCGCGTCGACGAGCCCGGCGAGATAGGGCGTGCCAGGCAGCGGCGTTTTGGCGATCGCCGCCACGCGAACGAAGGGACCCCATCGCTCTTGGAAATCCCTTGCGAAGGCAATGGCGTCGTCGGCCTCGCCATCGGCCACCCGCAGCAGCAGCACGTGCCCGGTTCCCTTGAGCACGTCGAACAGCCTGAGCGGAAAGCCGAAGCCCTCACGCTGCAACCCCTGCACGTCGGGCGCGCGATCTCCCGCCGCCGGCCCGGCCATTTCCGCCGACGCCTCATCGCCAACCAGCGGCGAACCTCGATAGGTGACGAGTATCTGCGTGTCGGCCATACGGTCCGGCGTCTTGCCCTTCTCGCGCCCATAATTCTCGCTCGCAGCCTGCGTGCGCTTCACGACGTCCGCGCCGACCGGCCGGCGTTCCGCCTCGTAGCTGTCGAGCAGTTCGGCCCGGCCTTCGCCGCGCGCCACCAGCGCCAGCTTCCAGGCGAGATTGTAGGCGTCCTGGATGCCGGTGTTCATACCCTGCCCGCCGGTCGGCGGATGGATATGGGCGGCGTCGCCGGCGATGAACACGCGGCCCTGCCGGTAATGCGCTGCCAGCCGCATCGAGATGCGGAATACAGAGGACCAGCGCAGATCCGACAGTTTCGGCCTGCCGGGCAGCATGTCGTCGGCGATCGCCTGGAGATCGTCCAGCGCCGGCCCCTTCATCTCGGCCTGGATGCCGTGCTCGGTGCCGCCGGCGGGCACGAGCGAAGGCGGCGCCAGCATGGAGACGCGGTAGCGGCCGGGCTCAGGCAGGGGAATGGCGATGAACATGTCCGGCGGTGCGTCCTTGACCGGGCGCACCGCGCGAAACGCCATTCCATAGGGCAGGTCCCAATCGATATG
>JALYWP010000355.1 GCA_030852655.1 Pseudomonadota bacterium
CGGCAAGCTCCGACACGCCGGTTCCGACCGCCTGGACGCCGAGCACAAGATGATTGTCCGCACGCGCCACCACCCGCACGAAGCCGGTCTCGCCATCCAGCGTCATGGCGCGGCCGCCGGCGCTGAACGGGAACTGCCCGATCTTGACCTCCTGCCCGGCAGCACGCGCCTCCTCCGGCGAAAGGCCGGCGGTGACGATTTCCGGGTCGGTGAAGCACACGGCCGGAATGCAGCGCTTGTCCCATGTGCGGCGATGGCCGGACACGCCGTCAGCGACGATCCCGGCCACCATCTCGCCCTGCGCCATGGCGCGGTGAGCCAGCATCGGGTTGCCGGTGACGTCGCCGATGGCATAGATGCCGCGCATCGAGGTCCGGCATTGCCCGTCTATGCGGATGAAGGGCCCTTCCATGTCGAGTACGAGTTCCTCCCTGCCCCACCCTTCGGTGACGGGCCGACGCCCGACGGTGACCAGAACCTTGTCGGCAGCGATCCGCTCCTCCCTGCCATCCGCCCTTTCGACGACCAGCGCGCCTTGCTTCGCGGCAATGCCCTTCGCTCTTGCCGACGTAATAACCTCGACCCCGAGGTCGCCGAGCCGACGCGCCACGGGGCGGGTGAGATCGGCGTCGTATTGCGGCAGGGTGCGTTCCATGGCCTCGATCACCGTCACCCTGGCGCCCATCTTGGCGAAGGCGATGCCGAGTTCCAGCCCGATATAGCCGCCGCCGACCACGGCAAGGTTTTCAGGCACCTGTGCCAGCGCCAGCGCCTCGGTGGACGAGATCACATTGCCGCCGAACGGCAGCGCCGGCAGTTCGGCCGGCTCCGAGCCGGTGGCGATGACGACGTTCTCCGCGCGGATCAGCTGTCGGCCGGTCTCCGTCTCCACCTCGACCGTCTTGCCGTCGCGAAATGCAGCACGGCCGAGCACGATCTTCACGCCGGCCTTCTTCAGCAAGCCCGCCACGCCGCTGTTCAGCCGGCCGACGATGCCGTCCTTCCAGGCCATGGTCCGGGCGAGATCGATCTTCGGCTCGGCGACGGATATGCCGATATGGCCCCTGCCGGCTGCCATCGCCCGCGCCTGGGCAAACTGGTCGGCGGCATGGATAAGCGCCTTCGAGGGAATGCAGCCGACATTGAGGCACGTGCCGCCCGGCTTGGCCATTTCGACGATCACGGTGTCGACGCCGAGCTGGCCGGCGCGGATGGCGCAGACATAGCCGCCGGGACCGGCGCCGACGACCAGCAGCCTGCATGAGATTTCCTTCACGATCTCATCCCTCCATGAAGATCATCGCCGGCGTCTCGAGCAGCGCCTTGATGCGCTGGATGAACATTGCTGCGTCCCAGCCGTCGACGACGCGATGGTCGAAGCTGGACGAGAGGTTCATCATCCTGCACGGGATGAATTGTGCGCCGTCCCAGACCGGCCTGACCATGATCTTGTTGACGCCGACGATCGCCACCTCGGGATGGTTGATCACCGGCGTCGTCACGATGCCGCCCATGGCGCCCAGCGAGGTAATGGTAATGGTCGAGCCGGTGAGTTCCTCGCGCGTCGCCGCGCCGGCGCGGGCGGCCTCCACCAGCCGGTTGAGTTCCGCCCCGCAGGCCCAAAGGTCACGCGCCTCCGCATGGTGCACCACCGGCACGACCAGCCCCGACGGAGTCTGCGTCGCAATGCCGATGTGGACGCCGCCGTGCTGATGGATCACGCCCGCCTGGTCGTCGAACAGCGCATTGATCGCTGGCTGCTCGGCGATCGCCCTCACCATCGCCCGCATCAGGAAAGGCAGCAGCGTCAGCCTGGGCTGGTCGGGGCGCTTCGCCTTGTTGAGTTCGGCGCGCAGATCCTCCACAGCGCCGACATCGACCTCCTCGACATAGGTGATGTGGGGGATGCGCGAATTGGCGAGCGCCATCTTCTCGGCGATCTTGCGGCGGAGGCCGACGATCCTGATCTCCTCGACGGTGTCGTTCCGCTGCAGGCCTGCGGGACGCAGCGCATGCGGTCCGCCGGCGATGAAGTCGTCCAGGTCTTCATGGGTGATGCGCCCGGCCGGTCCGCTGCCGGAAAGCTGGCGCAGGTCGATGCCGGCTTCGCGCGCCCTCAGCCTCACGGCGGGCGCTGCGATCGGTTGCTCGGCCGCTGCCCTCACCGCGCCTTTGCGCGTTGGTTGCGCGGGCGGCTCGTCCGGCACAGGCTGAGGATGCGACTGGGCTTTCGCGGCCGGAGCCGGCATGGGGGGCGGTGCCGGGGACGGTGTGGCTTCTGGTTCCGTCGCGGGGGCAGCGTCGCCTTCACCGTATTGCTTCTCGCCGTGCGAGCGAGCCCTGGCTTGTACGCCCGAGGCAGGCTCCCCTGCGATAGCGAGCCGAATGAGAGGCGCGCCCACGGCCACCGTGTCGCCGATTTCGGCGCCGAGCCAGACCACCTCGCCATCGACCGGCGAGGGTATCTCGACCGTCGCCTTGTCGGTCATAACCGCGG
>JALYWP010000026.1 GCA_030852655.1 Pseudomonadota bacterium
GCTGTATCAAGAGGAGATGACCGCCCGCTGTCGGAAGTCTGGATAAAGGCCGGCGCTCTGGATCCCGGGTTCCGCTTCGCGGCCCCGGGATGACGAACTCCCTAAATCATCGGCAGGCTTCTTGGTCGCCCGAGCGGAAAGGCCTTGTCGAGCTGTCCGATCTCGGCGTCGGTGAGTTGCAGTTCGCCCGCGCCGGCATTGTCGGCGGCATGGGCAGCACTCGACGCCTTCGGTATGGCGAAGACCGAACCTCGCCGCGTGAGGAAGGCAAGCGCCACCTGCCGCGGCGTCGCGCCACGCGCGGCGGCGACCTCCTGCAAGATCCGCCCGCCGGGCGACGAAGGGCTCGGGAAGTGGCCGTTCCCGAACGGACTGTAGGCGACGACCGCCACGGCGTGCTTCTCGCACCAGGGGACGACCGCGTGTTCTATGGCGCGCTCCTCCAGATGGTAGAGCACCTGGTTGCAGGCGATCCTGCCCTCACCGACGACGCCAAGCGCCTCGTCGAGATCGTCGGCGTCGAAATTGCTGACGCCCCATGAGAGAATCTTGCCCGCCTGCCTGAGTTCCTCGAACGCCGCGAAGGTCTCCGCGAGCGGATGGCCGCCGCGCCAGTGCAAGAGGTAGCAGTCGAGCCGGTCGGTCTTCAGCCTGGACAGCGAGCGCTCGCATGCCTTGATCGTGCCGGCGCGGGACGCATTGCTCGGCAGCACCTTGGACACCAGGAACACCTCGTCGCGCCTGCCTTCGATCGCGCGCGCCACCAGCGGCTCGGCCTCGCCATACATCTCCGCCGTATCGATATGCGTCATGCCGAGGTCGAGGCCGCGCCGAAGCGCTGTGATGGCGCCGGCATCGTTGCGGCCATCGAGTTGCCAGGTCCCCTGCCCGATCACCGAGACCTGACGATCGAGGCTTCCGAAACGTCGCTGCTGCATCGTTCTCTCCCTGATTGCCCACCCGCTGTCTTTTTCGCGCAGCCTCAGGCGAAGAACACGAAACCGACAATGACGAAGGTAGGGATCAGGACGACCCCGGACCACAGCATGTAGCCGAAAAAGCTCGGCATGTTGACGCCACTCTGGCGGGCGATGGCATAGACCATGAAGTTCGGCGCGTTGCCGATATAGGTGTTGGCGCCCATGAACACGGCGCCGGCCGAGATCGCCGCGAGCGTGCCGGCGAGTTCCGTCATCAGCCGCTGCGGGTCGCCGCCGGCCATCTCGAAGAAGACGAGATAGGTCGGCGCATTGTCGAGCAGCGAGGAGAGGATGCCGGTCAGCCAGAAATAGGCGAGGTTGTTCGGCTGCCCGTCCGCGCCCGTCACCAGCGACACCAGCGGGGCCAGGGCGCCGTCGAGCCCGGCGCGCAGGATGGCGATGACAGGGATGATGCAGATGAAGATGCCAAGAAACAGCTTCGCCACCTCGACGATCGGTCCCCAGGCGAAGCCGTTCGCCTCGCGGTACTCCCGGCGCGAGACCGCCAGCGACACGAAGGCCAGGCCCAGTATGACGATGTCGCGCAACAGGTTCTGCCACTCGACCGCGACGCCGGCGATGGTGAAGGCGACGCCGGGCCGCCAGGCGCCGGAAACGAGGATAGCGGCGATGACGCCGGCCAAGAGCGGCAGGTTTGCCAGCCCGCGCAGCCGCACCTTCTTGTCGGGCGTCGGGTCCTTGATCTTGGGCAGGCCGCCCTCGAGCGTGTGGAGATAGCTGTCCAGCACGAAGAACACCGCCAGCACGATGCCGCCGGCCAGGAGCATCTCCCAAAGGAGATGGCTGGTGGTCCAGAAGAAGTCGACGCCGCGCAGGAAGCCGATGAACAGCGGCGGGTCGCCGAGCGGCGTCAGCGAGCCGCCGATGTTCGAGACGAGGAAGATGAAGAAGACGATCACATGGGCGTTGACGCGGCGGTTGTCGTTCGCGCGGATCATCGGCCGGATCATGATCATCGAGGCGCCCGTCGTGCCGACGACCGACGCCAGCAGCGAACCGATCACCAGCAGCGCGACATTGGTCAGCGGCGTGCCGTGGATGTTGCCGGCCACGAGAATCCCGCCGGCGATGGTGAACAGCGCGAACAGCAGGATGATGAAGGAAACATATTCGAGCAGCAGCGTATGCAACACCGCCTCCAGCGCGACATGCGCGCCGAACAGATAGAGCATCGGCAGCACGACCAGCGCCGCCCAGAACGCGGTGAACTTGCCGTAGTGATGCTCCCACAGATGCGGGTAGAGCAGCGGTCCGGTGGCGATGCACAAAAGGATCCCGGCGAAGGGCAGCGCCCACCACAGCGACATGGTCGCGCCGGGCAGGCCTTCGGCCGCACTTGCCGGCGCGGTCAGGGACAGAATTGCCGCAATGCCGGCGATGAGGGCCATCGCGGCCGGTTTCCGATCGAATTTCACTGAAAAGTTCCCCTCCAGAGCCAGCCGCTTCCCCGCAAGCCTACTGCAGCAATTCCTTGACCCAGCCGCTCGCCTTGCCGAAATCCATGCGGCCGGCATGTTTCGCCTTCAGCTCGGCCATCACCTTGCCCATGTCGCGCACGCCGGCAGCACCCGTGTCGCGGATCGCCTGGCCGATCGCGGCCCTGGCCTCGGTTTCGTCCATCTGGCTCGGCAGGTACTCGGCGATGATGGCGATCTCGGCGTTCTCCTGCGCGGCAAGCTCGGGCCGCTTGCCGTCCTCGAACGCCTTGGCCGATTCCTGCCGCTGCTTCACCATCTTGGTCAGTATCTGCAGCACCTCGTCGTCGCCGGCCGGCCCCTTGCCGGAACCGCGATTGGCGATGTCGCGGTCCTGGATCGCGGCATTCACCATCCTGAGCGTCGAGGCGCGCTGCTTGTCGCCCGATTTCATGGCGGTCTTCAGCGCCTCGGCTATCTTGTCACGCATTCCAAATCTCCGTTCGTCGTAGCGCAGCACTTTCCGCCGGCCCGTCACATAGCCCGCTTCGGCCCGGCAAAATAGCCCGACAAGTCCATCAGCCGCCAGCATCCATTGACGCTCGCCCCGCCTTCCCCTATTGACCGGGCCTTGCACGACCTAGATTAGACCTGTGCGCGGAGGCGAAGGTGCCGGCCGCGCTTTTTGCCGCACGCAAAGCACGCAGGCCGCCTCTCGAGGAGAGAAGCCCATGACCACGACCGCCAGCACCACGACCGCCACCCCCTCCTGGTCCGCCGAAAAGCCGACCGCGCTGCTCGTGCTTGCCGACGGCACCGTCATCGAGGGCCGCGGGCTCGGCGCGACCGGCAGTGCTGTCGCCGAGGTCTGCTTCA
>JALYWP010000074.1 GCA_030852655.1 Pseudomonadota bacterium
AGGTCTATGCGCCGACTTTCGTGCTCGACGCCGGCACGCTGGTCGTGCGGCCCCGCCCGAGCGAAGGCGCCGACGTCGACAACGCCGCCACCGTCATCGTCGATTTTCCGGGCGAGGGCGACGGCACCTATTACGGCGAGACGAAGATCGTGCTGCCGGCCGGCGAGCAGAAGCTCACCGTCCGGATCGGAAAGGGCGAGGCCAGCGAGACGTTCGAGCTTGCCGCCGGCCAGACCGTCGAGAAGGACATCGTGGTCGGCGTCGGCAAGGTGACCGCCAACGCGTTTTACGCCGAAGGTGGCGAGAAGGCCTCCTCCTCCTCTATGTTCGTGCGGATATTTCGGGCGGCGAAGAAGATCGACGGTTCGCGCGAGGAGATCGCCTACTCATACGGCCCCGACCAGGATTTCAGCCTGCCGACCGGCGACTATGTTGCGCGCATCGATCTCGACAAGGCGTTTGCCGAGCAGCCCTTCAACATCCGTGCGGGCGAGGTGAAGAGCGTGACGGCTGTCCTCGACGCCGGCGTGCTGGCCGTCACCGCACCGGGCGCCAAGGACATCAAGGTGTTCGCGGCGAAGAAGGACATGCAGGGCGAGCGCGAGGCGTTCGGCTACGGCTTCGACGGTGCTCACCAGACGACGCTGCCCGCCGGCGACTACATCGTCGTCACCGACCGCCGTGACGGCAGTCCCGTCAAGGAAACGCCTGCCTCGGTCAAGGCCGGCGGGCGCGTTGAGCTCACGATCCAATAGGCAGGACGATACGATGCGGCTGAAATCGATGGTGCTGGTTGTCGTTTTGCTCGCTGCGGCGTCAGCCGCACATGCCGACCCGCTGACCATCGACCTGCCGGGTGCGGCCGAGCGGCAGACGGTCGCCTACATTTGCGGCGACGGCACGAAGGCGACCGCCGAATATATCAACGCCGGATCGAACGCGCTGGCGATCGTCACCCTCGACGGGAAGACCCTGCTGATGGCGAATGTGCTGTCCGGCAGCGGCGCGCGCTATGCCGGCCAGCAATATGTCTGGTGGACCAAGGGCAGTTTCGCCGACTTCTACGACCTCACCAAGGGCGAGAACGCGCCGCCCGAGTTTTCGTGCGAGGCGGGTTAGGCAAACCCGAACACGCTGGCGCCCTGGTCGGCGCGGCCCGCCAGTTCGCGGAAGCCGGCGAACAGTTCGCGGCCGAAGCCGTGCTCGTTGGCGGACAGGTCGGGGGAACTGATCGGCCGCGCTGCGAGTTCCTCGTCCGGCACCAGCACCTGCAGCGTGCCGGCCTCGGCGTCGAGCCTGATCAAATCGCCGTCATGCAGCCGGCCGAGCGGCCCGCCTTCCAGCGCTTCCGGCGTTACATGAATCGCGGCCGGCACCTTGCCGCTAGCGCCAGACATCCGGCCGTCGGTAACCAGCGCCACCCTGTGGCCGCGATCCTGCAACAAGCCGAGTACGGTGGTCAGCCGGTGCAGTTCCGGCATGCCGTTCGCCTTCGGCCCCTGGAAGCGGATCACGGCGACGAAATCGCGATCGAGTTCGCCTGACTTGAAGGCGTTGTTCAGCGCCTCCTGGCTGTCGAACACGACAGCCGGCGCCTCGATGACGCGGCGGTCGGGCTTGACGGCGGAGGTCTTGATGATGGCGTGGCCGAGATTGCCTGAAAGAACCTTCAGGCCACCGGTCGGCTGGAACGCCTTCGGGAAAGGCGCCAGCACCTTCTCGTCGCCGCTCGTCGCGGGTGCTGCCTCGCGCACCACGCTGCCGTCGGCTCCGAGCTTCGCCTCGACCGCGTAAGGCCGCAGGCCTTCGCCCCACACCGTCTGCACGTCCTCGTGCAGCAGGCCGGCGTCGAGCAACTCGCGGATCAGGAAGCCCATGCCGCCCGCCGCGTGGAAATGGTTCACGTCGGCGAGCCCGTTCGGATAGACGCGGGCGAGCAGGGGGACCGCTTCGGAGAGGTCGGAAATGTCTTGCCAGGTGATCGAGATGCCTGCGGCATGCGCCATGGCGATCAAATGGATCGTGTGGTTGGTCGAGCCGCCGGTGGCGTGCAGCCCGACGATGCCGTTCACGATCGATCTTTCGTCGATCATCCGGCCGACCGGCGTGTAGGCGTTGCCGAGTCGGGTGAGGCTGAGCGCGCGAATTGCGGCCTCGCGCGTCAGCGCGTCGCGCAGCGGGGTGCTCGGATTGATGAAGGATGCGCCCGGCATGTGCAGGCCCATGATCTCCATCAGCATCTGGTTGGAATTGGCAGTGCCGTAGAAGGTGCAGGTGCCCGGGCCGTGATAGGATTTCGATTCCGCCTCCAGCAATTCGGCGCGGCCTACCTTGCCCTCGGCATAAAGCTGGCGGATTTTCGACTTCTCGTCGTTCGGCAGTCCCGATGTCATAGGCCCCGCGGGGATGAACACCGCCGGCAGATGGCCGAAGGAAAGTGCTGCGATCACCAGGCCCGGCACGATCTTGTCGCAGACGCCGAGATAGACTGCGGCGTCGAACATGTTGTGGGAGAGGCCGACGGCCGCGGCAAGCGCGATCACGTCGCGCGAGAAAAGCGACAGCTCCATGCCGGGCTGGCCCTGCGTGACGCCGTCGCACATGGCCGGAACCCCGCCCGCAACCTGCGCGATGCCGCCGGCTTCGCGCGCGGCTTCCTTGATGAGCGCCGGGAAGGTCTCGAAAGGCTGATGCGCCGACAGCATGTCGTTGTATGAGGTGATGATGCCGAGATTGGGCACGCGGTCGCCGCCGAGCGCCGCCTTTTCCGAAGGGCTGCAGACGGCGAAGCCGTGGGCAAGGTTGCCGCAGGAGAGCGTCGCGCGGTTGGCCCTGCGCCCGGCCGCCTTGGAGAGCCGGTCGAGATAGAGTTCGCGCCCCGGCCGCGAGCGTTCCCGGATTCTGTCGGTGATCGCCTCTATGTCTTTCCTTGCGGTCATCGGTCGTCCTTTCCGGCGTGCCGCTGGAGAGTGGGAGGTCTTTTCAGCGGGCACGCGAATATGAGGGACTTGGAAGCAGTCCCGAAACGAGCCTATTCAGCCCAGAATATCTCCACCGGCCGCGGCGACGCCTCGATCGCCGCGCGGATCGGCAGCTTCTCGCCGCTGAGCGCCCGGTCGAGCACCTGACGCTTTTCGGCGCCTTCGATATGCAGCGCCAGGAAGCCGGCCTCGACGATCCTGCCGAGCGTCAGCGTCAGCCTGTGTTCCTGCGCGGTAACGGATTCAACAGGCAGCACGAGTTTTTCGGCGTCAGCCGCGAGCAATTCGGCGACGTCAGGCGCATCGGGGAAGAACGATGCCGTATGCCCATCCGGCCCCATGCCGAGCACGGCAACGTCGAGGGGCCATGGCAGCTTGCCGAGTTCCGCGCGCGCCCGTTTGGCGGCCTCGTCGCCGTCGTCGGTGCCATGGTAGAGCGGCACGAAACGCGC
>JALYWP010000082.1 GCA_030852655.1 Pseudomonadota bacterium
TCCTGCGAAAGCTTGCGTCTCGGCCCGACGAACAGCCGGCCGTGCAGGCCGCCATCGGCGATGCAGTCGGCGACCTGGAAACGCCATCCGGGAAAGATCGACTGCACGAATTCGAAGCCGTGCGCCACCCAGTCCACCGCCCCGGCGATCTCGGCAATGTCCATGCCCGGTACGAGATCGTGCCTAAGCCCGAGCACGATTTCCGGTTCGATGCGCGGCTCTGGCAGTTGCGACACCTCGACCAGGCCGCCCTGCGTCACATTGCGCAGCGTGGTGTCGTAGACATCGCCCCAGATCGGCTGGAAGACGCCGTATTCCTCCCAGATGTTGCGGTTGGTGAAGCCGATCTTGCGGCCGACGGGCTTTTCGCCGCGCGCCACCCTCAGCGCGCGCAGTTCCGCCGTCACCGCATAGGCATCGGCCTCGGAGAAACCGGCGTCCACCGTGGTGAAAGGCTTGGCCTGGCGGCCGCCGTCGATCGCCTCGAGAACGGTTTTGGCGACCGCGGCTGCATCCATGGCGCTCAAATCAGCCGATCTTCTGGCCGGTCTTTGCCCAGTCGGCGAGGAAAGCCGCCAGTCCCTTGTCGGTGAGCGGGTGGTGGACCAGCGCGCGCAGCGTCGCCGGCGGCGCCGTGATGACATCCGCGCCGATCAGCGCCGCCTGCTTCACATGGTTCACCGTGCGTACCGAGGCGGTGAGGATTTCGGTCGGGTAGTCGTAATTGTCGTAGATCTGCCTGATCTCGGCGATCAGTTCCATACCGTCGGAGCCGGTATCGTCGATGCGCCCGACGAAGGGGGAGATGAAGGACGCGCCGGCCTTGGCGGCGAGCAACGCCTGGTTGGCGGAGAAGCAGAGCGTGACATTGACCATGCGGCCGAGATCGTTGCGGATGGCGCGGCAGGCCCTCAGCCCGTCCAGCGTCAGCGGAACCTTGATGCATACATTCTTGGCGATCTTGGCCAGCGCCTTGGCCTCCTTCATCATCTGGGCGAACTCGGTGGCGACGACTTCAGCCGACACCGGACCCTCGACGATGTCGCAGATCTGCTTGGTCACTTCGGTGATCTTGCCGCCCGACTTCAGGATCAGCGACGGGTTGGTCGTCACCCCGTCGACCAGGCCGAGCTGGTAAAGCTCCTTGATTTCCTTCACGTCCGCCGTATCGACAAAGAATTTCATGACATGCTCCTCGATCGCTTCAGCCGCGCATCGGCCCGGCATCAATGCTCGGCCTTTGCTCTAACCGAAACTCGGGGCAAGGTCACGCGCCATGAAGGACGATTCGCAGCCCGCCAGGGCACGGATGCGCTCGGCGCCGGTTCTCGTGCCGATGCCTGCCGAGCGACCCTATACCTATGCGGTGCCGGACGACATGGATGTCGTGCCGGGCTCGATCGTGCGCGTGCCTCTGGGCCCGCGCGAAGTGGCCGGCATCGTCTGGGACAGCGCGGCCGATCCGGTCGATCCGAAGAAGCTGAAGCCCATCTGCGAAGTCTTCGACTGCCCGCCGATCGACGAGCAGACGAGGCGCTTTGTCGACTGGATTTCGGCCTACACGCTTGCAGCGCCAGGCATGGTGGCGCGCATGCTGCTGCGCGCACCGGCGGCCTTCGATCCCGAGCCGTGGACGGAGGGGCTGCAACGCACCGGGGCGATACCCGACCGCATGACGGCGGCGCGGACGCGCGTGCTGGATGCCTCGAGCGACGGCTTCGCCTGGACGCGCTCGGGACTGGCGCATGCCGCCGGCGTTTCTTCCGCCGTCATCGACGGCCTGCGCGACCAGGGCGTTTTCGAGACGGTGATGATCCCGCCACGCCCGGTCGTCGCCGCACCGGACACCGGCTACGCCCAGCCGGAACTTGCTCCCGACCAGAAGGCGGTTGCCGAGACGCTGCGCGCCGCCGTGGAAAAAGACGGGCCGGGCGTCACGCTGATCGACGGCGTTACCGGCTCAGGCAAGACCGAGGTCTATTTCGAAGCGGTCGCCGCAGCGCTCGACAGGAACAGGCAGGTGCTGATCCTGCTGCCCGAGATCGCGCTCACCCATGCCTTCCTCGAACGTTTCCAGGATCGTTTCGGATCGAAACCCGCCGAGTGGCACTCCGATCTGCCGCCCAGGATGCGTGAAAAGGTCTGGCGCCAGGTCGCCGAGGGCAGCGTCAGGGTAGTGGCCGGCGCGCGCTCCGCGCTCTTTCTGCCGTTCCAGCAACTGGGGCTGATCGTCGTCGACGAGGAGCATGACCCCGCCTACAAGCAGGAGGACCGCGTCTCCTACAATGCCCGCGACATGGCCGTGGTGCGCGGCCGGATCGGCGGTTTTCCGGTCGTGCTCGCCTCGGCGACGCCGTCGATCGAGAGCCGCGTCAATGCCGACCAGGGGCGCTATGCCCGCGCCGTGCTGCCGGCGCGCTTTGCCGAAGCGGCGCTGCCCGACTTGAAGGCGATCGACCTGCGCCGTTCCCCTCCGGCGCGGGGCGGCTTCCTGTCGCCGGTGCTGCTTTCCGAGATCAAGCACACGCTGGCACGCGGCGAGCAGTCGCTGCTCTTCCTCAACCGGCGCGGCTATGCGCCGCTGACGCTCTGCCGCGTCTGCGGCCACCGCTTCCAGTGCCCGGACTGTTCGAGCTGGCTGGTCGAGCACCGCTTTCGCGGCCAGCTCGTCTGCCACCATTGCGGCCATCACGAGAAGCGGCCGGACGCGTGCCCGGAATGCGGCACTTTCGATCATCTCGCCGCCTGCGGGCCGGGGGTCGAACGCGTTGCCGAGGAAATCCTCGGCCATTTCCCCGACGCCC
>JALYWP010000094.1 GCA_030852655.1 Pseudomonadota bacterium
TGGCCGAGCCCGATGCGGGTGGCGAAGACGCCGAACAGCACGAAATGGAACACATAGGTCGCGACCACGCCGATCGGGATGCCGTAGATGCCTTGCGTGGTCAGGTAGAGATGATCGACCAGTTGCGCGACGGTCGAGCCCGGATGCACCAGGATGCCGGGCATCCAGGGGCCGTACAGCGCGTAGAGCATGAAGACGATTGCGATGATCGGCAGCGGCCAGCCCAACGAGCGCCGTGTCGCCTCGAGCAGCAGGAGGATAAGCGCCCCGCCGAGCACTACGTCGGTCGTGGTCGGGTTTCCGACCCTGAAGGCGAGGTCGTCCAGCGGGATCAGCGGAACATGCGCGACAGCGACGACGGCAAGCATCGCAAGCGCCCAGTCATAGATGGGAATGCCGAGCGGCCTGGTCACCGATGGGACGGCGGGCTGCGAGTAGCCGCTCTTGCGCAGCGGGAAGACAAAAAAGACCAGGCCAAGCACGAAAGAAAGATGGATGCCGCGATGCACCATCTCGTGCAGCAGGCCGAAGCCGGCGGTGTAGTAGTGGAAGAGTGACAGGATGACCAGGAGGCCGCCGACCACCCAACTGGCCGTCGGGGCCAGCGGCCGGAAGCGTATCTCGGGATCGAACTTCTCTTCGAGTTCCCTCGCCTTGGCCTCATCGAGTTCCAGCGGCGCCAGGTGAACGCTGTCGGCGTCAGTCTTGGTGTCTGTCACGGCACTTCATTTCCTGCGAGCGGCTGGTGGGCTGCCGGGACGAAACGAAAAACGCCGCTCCCCGCGACGGAGAGCGGCGGAAGAAGCACGGCGCCTGCCGGGCCTATTTGAGCACGCCGGCTTCCTTGTAGAACTTCTCCGCCCCGGGATGGAACGGGATGCCGGCGCTCGTCACCGCATTGTCCAGCGTGATGAGCGCACCCTTTGCATGGCCCGCCTGCAAGGCCTTCTGCGTCTCCTCGCTGTAGAGCGATTTGGCGATGTTGTAGACGAGATCCTCCGGCTGCTTGGCGCTGGTGACCCACTGCGCCGCGACGGAAATCGTTTCGGTGTCCGGAACACCCGTATAGGTCCCAGCCGGGACGGTGTTCTTCGCAAAGAACGTGTATTGCTCGAGCATCTTGTCGACCTCGGGCCCGGACACCGGCACCAGCGTTATGTCGGTCGACGCCGCAAGCTCGGTGATCGCGCCGGCCGGGAACCCGCCGACGAAGAAGTAGGCATCGAGCCCGCCGTCGCGCATCTTCTCGCCGGAGGGGCCGGGCTTGAGATACTCCGGCGAAATGTCCTCTTCCGTAATGCCGAAGGCGTTGAGCACGATCCGCGCATCGACGATCGTTCCCGAGCCGGGCTCGTCGAGAGAGACGCGCTTTCCCTTGAGGTCGGCAATCGACTTGATGCCGGCGTCGGCGCGCGCCACCACATGCAGCGTTTCGGGATAGAGGGTGGCGAGCAGGCGCAGGTCTTCGATCTTGCCCTTGCCTTCGAACAGGCCGGTGCCGCTGTGAGCCCAGTAAGCAACATCGGACTGCGAGAAGCCGGATTCCGATGCGCCGCTCTGGATGGCATTTATGTTGGCGACCGAGCCGTTCGAGGAGTTCGCCGTTGCGACCAGACCTTCGACACCAGCGGCCCCGGTCGCCGAAATGGCATTCGCGATGAGACCGCCGATCGGGTAGTAGGTGCCCGAAGTTCCTCCGGTGCCGATCCTGAAGAAGGCCTGTTGCGCAAAGGCGCGGGGTACGGAGGCAAGCAATGCCGATCCGATGACGAATGTGCGGCGAGAAACGGCGAACGACATCCTGCTGGCTCCTTGATGCGAACGGGCCTGGAAATAAGCGCGACATGGGAAGCCGAGTCAACGCCCAAGGAGATGCTTTCCCGGACGGGCAGCAGATCTCGCAGTCATTTGTGGATCATATGGCGGCGCGAGCCCGACCACGGACCGCGCTTTCTTCCTTGGCGTGGTAGGTGGTGGCTTCGGCAGCCGACATCGGCCTGCTGACATAATATCCCTGCACCTGGTCGCAACACCGGGCCACCCAATCGAATTGGGCCTCCGTCTCCACGCCCTCGGCGGTGATGCGCATGCCGAGCGCGCGGGCAAGATCGACGACCGTGGAGACGATCGCCCTGCTTTTCGCGTTCTTCGGCACGCCGGCGATGAACGACCGATCGATCTTCAGCTTGCTGAACTGGAAACGCTGCAGGTAGCTGAGCGATGAATAGCCGGTGCCGAAATCGTCGAGCACCAGGCTGATGCCCAAATCCTGGACCTCCTGGAGAACCCGCAAATTGGCCTCCCGCAGCAAGGCGGATTCGGTGACCTCCAGTTCCAGCCGGCTCGGGCCGAGACCGGCGTCGACAAGGGCAGAGACGATCGAGTCGACCAGGCCCTCGTCGGCAAGCTGCCGCGTCGACAGATTGACCGAAACGGACAAGCCAGGCGGCCACTTCACCGCCTCTGCACAGGCCGCGCGCAGTATCCATTTGCCGATATCGGCGATCAGCCCGCTTTCTTCCGCCAGCGCGATGAACTCGCTCGGACCGACGAGGCCCCTGACCGGATGCCGCCACCTCACCAGCGCCTCGAAACCGACGGTCCGGCGCGACGACGTGTCCAGGAGCGGCTGGTAGGCGACTTCAAGTTCATTGTTCTCCACCGCGCGCGCGAGATCGGCAAGGAGTTCCTTTCGCTCCCTGAGGCGCGCCTCCATCGTCGGCTCGAACACGACCACGTTGCCGCCATGCCTGGCTTTCGCCTCGTAGAGGGCGATGTCTGCCTTGGTGAACAGATCAAGGCCCGCCGGCACCGTTTCGGTGGTCGCGATGCCGATGCTGACATCCACCTTCAACGAGTGGTCGTTTTCCATGAAGCGCTTCGACATGGCCTTGACGATGCGCGCGGCGAGCTTAGCCACCTCGCCGGCCGGCCGATCGCCCGCGATGACCGCGAATTCATCGCCTCCCAGGCGCGCCACGAGACAGTCGTTCGGGATGCAGTTGCGAAGTCGGTCGGCGACCTCCACGAGCACCGCGTCGCCGACCGTGTGGCCCAGCGTGTCGTTGATCTCCTTGAACGAAACCAGGTCGATCAACAGCACCGCTGTCGGACCATCGGAAGCTGCCGCCTCGCCCAGCCGCCGGTTGAAGACGGCGCGGCTGTAGAGTCCGGTCAGGAAGTCATGATGGGCGAGTTGCTCGATCTCGTCGCGGATGCGCCGCTGCTCTGATATGTCGCGGAAGAACAGCGATATGCCGTCGCCGGTCGAATAGGCGCGTAGCTGTATCCACATCTGCCGCGCTTCATTGTAGCTTTCCAGTTCCAGCGGCTCTCCCGTCTCCAGCACCTTCTCGAAGCGGCTTCCGTAGGTGTTGCGCTCATTGACCCGGAACAGGTCCCAGAAATTGCAGCCGACGCCGCACTCCTCGAGTTCCGGCACCATGGCCGCAGCCTGCTTGTTGAAGAAGCGGACACGCCACGTCGCGTCGAGGACCAGCACGCTGTCGCTGGTTGACTCGAGCACCGAGGTCATGTGCCTTTTGCTGTCGCTCAGGCGCTGCAGCTGTTCCTTGGCGATCCCTTCCAGCCGCTTGTGCGTCGTGACGATCCAGTGTTCGCGAAGGGCCACGACAATCGCAAGGATGAGCGTCAGCGCTCCGGCGAGATATTGATAGGTGCCGCGTCCGAACGCCCCTGAAACCGTGCCCGTCATCAGGACGACGAGCAGGATTGCTGCCGGGGCGAGGGCTTGGCTCCAGACGTGCCGGGCGTCGTCCAGTTCGCGGTCGCTTTCCGCTGCCAATGACGGCGCCACAAGGGCATGTTCCGCCGCGGCCCAGGCGATAAATGCCGCCGAGATCATCCACAAGACATGCGGCCAGCCGCCCAACTGGTACGAGTTGCTCATCAACTGCGCCGCGTAGAAGAAGTCCGCGCCGCCCTCGAATGCCATGCCGACGATCAGAAGCAGCAGCGGCAGGCGCCTCTTTCCGGGCGGCTGCAGCGCCAGAACGACGGCGCCCAGCGCTGCTATGCTGCCCCACAGGGCCGGATACAGGAACGCGACCACCGTGGCGAACTCGCCCAGCCGCGACTCCTTGATCTCATGGTGGAGCAGAAAGAGCATCCCGACGATCGATGCGCCATAGAGCAGGATGAAATTGTACGCATCGATCGCGGCCGAGCCGGTGCGGCTTTGACCGTAGAGCAGGACGGCGCCGGCAAAAAGCAGCGCCATCAGGAAGAAGGCGGCATCGGCGGGCGTGGGGAACGTGGCGGGATCTTCCTGGGCCGCGGCTATATAGGCCAGGTTGGCCAGGATGTAGATCACCGCCCCGACGCTGATCAGGCTCCACGCCTTGCGGTCGCGGCCGGAACTGCGGATGGCGGCGAAAGTTCCCACCGTCGCCGCGGCAATAGGGCCGGCCATCTGAAGCGCCGCCAGCCAGTCGAGGGCCGCCTCTTCGTCCCAGCCTAGAAGACGCGGCGCGTGCCACAGCAGTGTCAGCACCGCTGCGCCCAGTGTCAGCACCAATAGCCTGGCCAGTATCGCCATATTCCGCCCAGAAATCCTTCGTCCAGAGCTACAGGCGAAGGGCTTCCAATTCCCTAACACCTGGTGAAAACTCAAGTCTTCAGCAGGATCGCAGGGGAAAGACTTCGCCGTCAAACAGGACTGGCAGGTTAGCCGTCCGCGTCCCTGCTTTTCGACAGGTCGTCTTTGAAAGGTGGAGCCTCGACTTCCGGTTCCGGCCAAGAACCTGTCGCGAAATGCGACAGGTCCTTGCTGCGACCGCGCTTACGCCGCCTCGCCCGTTGCGACCGCGGCGGGCTTGGCGCGAAAACTCAGCCGATCGGAACCCGAGGTGATCTTCACGGTCGAGTTGTCGCGGATGTCGCCCATCAGGATCTTTTCCGCGAGCGGATCCTGGAGATCCTTCTGCATGACGCGCTTCAGCGGGCGCGCGCCATAGGCGGGGTCGTAGCCCTTGTTGGCCAGCCAGTCGATCGCGTCCTGGTCGAGGTCGAGCGCGATCTTGCGCTCCTCGAGCAGCTTCTCCAGCCGCTCGAGCTGGATTTCGACGATGCGCCCCATGTCCTGCCGGCGCAGCCGGTGGAACAGGATGATCTCGTCGACGCGGTTCAGGAACTCCGGCCGGAACGACGCGCGGACCACGGCCATGACGTCGTCGCGCGCGGCGTCCGCGTC
>JALYWP010000109.1 GCA_030852655.1 Pseudomonadota bacterium
TTCATCGATCCGCGCCACATCATGGTCTTCGACGCAGCCGGCCGCTCGGCCGCGCCGCACGAAAAGCTGGCGGCTTGAGGAGGGCGGGGAAATGGCGCGTATCGAATGTAGAAACGTCCGCCACGCCTACGGTGCGAACCCGCAGTCGCCGAAGGACTACGCGCTGAAGGAAGTGCACCACACTTTCGAGGACGGCGGCGCCTATGCGCTGCTCGGGCCGTCCGGCTGCGGCAAGACCACACTCCTGAACATCATCTCCGGCCTTCTTCACCCCTCGCACGGCGAGTTGCTGTTCGACGGACGCGACGTGACCAGTCTGTCGACGCAGGAGCGCAACATCGCGCAGGTGTTCCAGTTCCCAGTCATCTACGACACCATGACCGTTTACGACAATCTGGCGTTTCCGCTCCGGAACCGCGCCGTGCCGGAGGCCGATGTCGATCGCCGCGTGCGCGAGACGCTGGAGATGACGGGCTTGGCCGACATGGCCAAGCGCCGGGCGAGGGGGCTCACCGCCGACCAGAAGCAGAAGATTTCGCTCGGCCGCGGATTGGTGCGCCACGACGTCAACGCGATCCTCTTCGACGAGCCGCTCACCGTCATCGACCCGCACATGAAATGGGTGCTGCGCTCGCAATTGAAGCATCTCCACAAGCGCTTCGGCTACACCATGGTCTATGTTACGCACGACCAGACCGAGGCGCTTACCTTCGCCGATCGCGTCGTCGTCATGTATGACGGCGAAGTCGTGCAGATCGGCACGCCGGCCGAGCTGTTCGAGCGGCCGAAGCACACTTTCGTCGGCTATTTCATAGGCTCGCCGGGCATGAATGTCCTGCCCGTGTCGGTGGACGGCCCCAGTGCAAAGCTCGGCAGCCAGACGATCGAACTGCCGGGCACGCCGAAGATCGCCGGCAACGGCGCGATCGAACTGGGTGTCCGCCCGGAATATGTGCGTGTCGGCGCATCAGGCATGCCGGCGACGATCCGCAAGGTAGAGGACATCGGCCGCCACAAGGTCGTGCGCGCCAGCGTCGAGGGATGCGATATCGCCGCGATTGTCGGCGAGAACGCGGAGATTCCCGCCGAGCCGCGCATTGCCTTCGACCCCGCAGGCATCAACCTTTACGCCGATTCCTGGCGCGTCGAGATGGGAGGCTGAGAGCCGTGGACAAGCCCTGGAACAACAAGGCCTGGTTCATGGTGCTGCCGGTGCTTCTGCTGGTGGCCTTCTCGGCCGTCATCCCGCTGATGACAGTGGTGAATTATTCGGTGCAGGACACGTTCGGCAACAACGTGTTCTTCTGGGCAGGCACGTCATGGTACGAGGAAGTCCTGGCGTCGGAGCGCTTCTGGAATTCGATGGGCCGCAATCTCGTCTTCTCGGCCATCATCCTGGCGATCCAGATACCGCTTGGCATCTTCATCGCGCTCAACATGCCGCGCTCGGGATGGGGCGTTTCGACCTGCCTCGTGCTGATGGCGCTGCCGCTGCTCATTCCGTGGAACGTCGTCGGAACGATCTGGCAGGTTTTCGGCCGCATCGACATCGGGCTGCTCGGCTATGTGCTTGCGAGCCTCGGCATCGACTACAATTACGTCAGCGATCCGTTCCACGCCTGGATAACGGTCATCCTGATGGACGTCTGGCATTGGACGAGCCTTGTCGTGCTGCTCTGCTATGCCGGCCTCGTGTCGATCCCTGACGCCTACTACCAGGCCGCCAAGATCGACGGCGCGTCGCGCTGGGCCATCTTCCGCTACATCCAGCTGCCGAAGATGAACCGCGTGCTGCTGATCGCCGTGATGTTGAGCTTCATGGACAGTTTCATGATCTACACCGAGCCCTTCGTCGTCACCGGCGGCGGCCCCGGCAACACCACGACCTTCCTGTCGATCGATCTCGTCAAGCTCGCCATCGGCGAGTTCAACCTCGGCGAGGCGGCGGCGATGTCGATCATCTACTTCCTCATCATCCTCCTGCTGTCATGGGTGTTCTACACCATCATGACCAATTACGGGCAGGAGCGCTGACATGGCGGAGGGCAAGGAGAACGCCGCCGTGGCAGGCCGCACCGATCTCGCAGGTCCGATCGCCGGCGCGCGCGGCGCGGGCGGGGACGCGGTCGCTCGCGCCATGCGCCGCCGCGGCGAGGAGTCCCGTTACTGGTGGCTGGTGCCGACCATCTACATCATCTTCCTGATGCTGCCGATCTACTGGCTGGTCAATATGAGCTTCAAGACCAACCAGGAGATTCTCGGCGCCTTCTCGCTCTGGCCGCGCGACCCGACGCTGCGCAACTATGCCGTCATCTTCACCGATCCGTCCTGGTACAAGGGTTACATCAACTCGATCATCTACGTCGTGATGAACACGGCGATCTCGATCGCCGTGGCGCTGCCGGCGGCCTATGCCTTCTCGCGCTACCGCTTCCTCGGCGACAAGCATTTGTTCTTCTGGCTGCTCACCAATCGCATGGCGCCGCCGGCCGTGTTCGCGCTGCCCTTCTTCCAGCTCTACTCGGCATTCGGGCTGATCGACACGCACATAGCGGTGGCGTTGGCGCACTGCCTTTTCAACGTGCCGCTGGCGGTGTGGATTCTCGAAGGCTTCATGTCCGGCGTGCCGAAGGAGATCGACGAGACCGCCTACATCGACGGCTATTCGTTCCCGCGCTTCTTCGTGAAGATATTCATGCCGCTGATAGCTTCGGGCGTCGGCGTCGCAGCCTTCTTCTGCTTCATGTTCTCCTGGGTGGAACTCCTGATCGCGCGCACGCTGACGACGACAGACGCAAAACCCATCGCCGCGATCATGACGCGCACAGTCTCGGCCTCCGGCCTCGACTGGGGCGTGCTGGCGGCCGCCGGCGTGCTCACCATCATCCCGGGCGCACTCGTGATCTGGTTCGTCCGCAACTACATCGCCAAGGGCTTTGCCCTGGGGAGGGTGTGATGACGTCGAGACGAATGGGAGGACTCTCATGACCGCCACCCGACGCTGGCAGATCCCCCTGATCGCCGTACTTGCCGTATATGCAGCCGTGGCGTGGCTATTGACCCGGCAGTTGACCGTCAAGGACGGCGCAGTCGACTGGTTCGCACCGCTGAGGGCCGGCGGCTGGATGGCATGGACCTTTCCGACCGCCCTGTTTTTCCTGACGATATTCCTGCTGCTCGCGCTGATGGCGGTGTGGGAATACGCCTCGCCGGGCGGCAATCCGCGCACGGGCATACTGCGCATCGAGACGACGCGCGGCGATCGTCTTTTCCTATCGCTGCTCGGCAGCGCCTTTATCCACCTCGCCTGGCTGGGGCTCGTCGGCCCCAGCCTGTGGTGGGCTCTCGCTCTCTCCGTGGTCTACGCGATAGGCGTGTTCCGCTACGTATAGAGGGAGAAATAGTTGGAGCGGCCGCGTGCCGGCGACCGCTCCGATCGCACTTGAAACCTGAAGAGTGGAGGAAACGAAATGCGACGGCATCTGTTAACATCAACGACCGCCCTTGCCATGCTGTTTGTGGCCGGGCACGCCTATGCTGGAATGGACGAAGCCAAGGCATTCCTGGACGCGGAGATCGGCGACATGTCGACGCTCGACCGCGCAGCCCAGGAAGCCGAGATGCAGTGGTTCATCGATGCGGCGAAACCCTTCGCCGGCATGGATATCAAGGTCGTCTCGGAAACCATCACGACGCACGAATATGAATCGAAGACGCTGGCGCCGGCCTTTACGGCCATCACCGGCATCAAGATCACCCACGACCTGATCGGCGAGGGCGACGTCGTCGAAAAGCTTCAGACGCAGATGCAGTCGGGCGAAAACGTCTATGACGCCTATGTCAACGACTCCGACCTCATCGGCACCCACTGGCGCTACCTGCAGGCGCGCTCGCTGACCGACTGGATGGCGAACGAGGGCAAGGACGTCACCAACCCCAACCTCGACCTCGACGACTTCATCGGCCTGAAGTTCACGACGGCGCCGGACGGCAAGCTCTACCAGCTTCCCGACCAGCAGTTCGCGAACCTCTACTGGTTCCGCTACGACTGGTTCAACGACGAGAAGAACAAGGCGGACTTCAAGGCGAAGTACGGCTACGATCTCGGCGTGCCGGTCAACTGGTCGGCCTATGAGGACATCGCCGAATTCTTCACCGGCCGCGAGATCGACGGCAAGAAGGTTTACGGCCACATGGACTACGGCAAGAAGGACCCGTCGCTGGGCTGGCGCTTCACCGACGCCTGGCTGTCCATGGCCGGCAATGGCGACAAGGGCCTGCCCAACGGCATCCCGGTCGACGAGTGGGGCATCAAGGTCGACGAGAACTCGCGTCCGGTCGGCTCCTGCGTGGCGCGCGGCGGCGACACCAACGGTCCCGCAGCAGTCTACTCCATCCAGAAATACCTCGACTGGATGAAGGCCTACGCACCGGCTGCCGCTCAGGGCATGACCTTCGGCGAAGCCGGGCCGGTGCCGTCGCAGGGCGAGATCGCGCAACAGATCTTTACCTACACGGCCTTCACCGCCGACTTCGTCAAGCCCGGCCTGCCGGTCGTGAACGAGGACGGTACGCCGAAGTGGCGCTTCGCCCCGTCGCCGCATGGTGTCTACTGGAAGGACGGCATGAAGCTCGGCTACCAGGACGTTGGCTCCTGGACTATCCTGAAGTCGACGCCCGACGACCGCGCCAAGGCAGCATGGCTCTATGCGCAATTCGTCACCTCGAAGACCGTCGACGTGAAGAAGAGCCATGTTGGCCTGACCCTGATCCGCGAATCCTCGATCAACCATCAGAGCTTCACGGATCGCGCTCCCAACCTGGGCGGCCTGATCGAGTTCTATCGCTCGCCGGCTCGTGTCCAGTGGTCGCCGACCGGCACCAACGTGCCTGATTATCCGAAGCTCGCGCAGCTCTGGTGGCAGGCGATCGGCGATGCGTCGTCGGGTGCCAAGACCGCACAGGCGGCGATGGACTCGCTCTGCGCCGAGCAGGAGAAGGTGATGGAGCGTCTCGAGCGCGCCGGCGTGCAGGGCGACATCGGCCCGAAGCTCGCCGAAGAGCACGATCTCGAATACTGGAACAAGGATGCCGTTTCGAAGGGCAATCTTGCGCCGCAGCTCAAGATCGAGAACGAGAAGGAAAAGCCGATCACCGTCAACTATGACGAACTGGTGAAGAGCTGGCAGTAAGGGCAACATCGATCCGGGCGTCCGCGTCCGGCTACATGAAGAACGGGGAGGCGGCGTCAGCCGTCTCCCTGTTCGGTTGAGCGGAGGCATCATGACCGGCTACATCCTCGCCATCGACCAGGGCACCACCTCGTCGCGCGCCATCGTCTTCGACGGCAAGATGAAGATCGCCGGCGTCGGCCAGAAGGAGTTCACGCAATTCTATCCTGCCTCCGGCTGGGTCGAGCATGATCCGGAGGAAATCTGGCAGAGCGTGGTCTGGTCGGTGAAGGAAGCGCTTCGAAAGGCCAAGGTGAAGGCCGGTACCATCGCGGCAATCGGCATCACCAACCAGCGCGAGACAGTCGTCATCTGGGACAAGGTGACGGGCAAGCCGATCCACAATGCCATCGTCTGGCAGGACCGTCGCACCGCGCCGCTCTGCTCGAAGCTGAAGAAGGCGGGGCTGGAAAAGAAGTTCTCGCGCAAGACCGGGTTGCTTCTCGATCCCTATTTCTCCGGAACCAAGATCGCCTGGCTGCTCGACCGCGTGAAGGGCGCGAGACAACGTGCCGAAAAGGGCGAGCTTCTTGTCGGCACGATCGACAGCTTCCTCATCTGGCGTCTGACCGGCGGCAAGGTGCATGCAACCGACGCTACCAATGCCTCGCGCACGCTCGTCTACAACATCGAGAAGAACGAGTGGGACGCCGAGCTGCTGAAGATACTGGATATCCCGGCAGCGCTCCTGCCGGCCGTGAAGGATTGCGCCGACGATTTCGGGATCACCGAGAAATCGCTTTTCGGCGCGGCCATACCGATCCTCGGCGTCGCCGGCGACCAGCACGCGGCGACCATCGGACAGGCCTGCTTCAAGCCCGGCATGATGAAGTCCACCTATGGCACCGGCTGCTTCGCGGTTCTGAACACGGGCGCCGATATCGTGCGCTCCAGGAACCGCTTGCTCACCACCATCGCCTACCGCCTCGACGGCAAGACCACCTATGCGCTCGAAGGTTCGATCTTCATCGCCGGGGCGGCCGTGCAGTGGCTGCGCGACGGCGCCAGGATGATCTCGAAGGCCGCGCATAGCGGCGAGCTTGCGGAGCAAGCCGACGACACGCAGGACGTCTATCTCGTACCGGCCTTCGTCGGCCTCGGCGCCCCACATTGGGATGCGCATGCGCGCGGCGCGATCTTCGGCCTTACCCGCAATTCGGGCCCTGCCGAGTTCGCACGTGCGGCTCTTGAAGCGGTGGCCTATCAGACACGCGATCTTGCCGACGCGATGAAGAAGGACTGGAAGGGATCGCGTGGCGACACGGTGCTGCGGGTCGACGGAGGCATGGTGGCCTCGGACTGGACCATGCAGCGGCTCGCCGACATCCTCGACGCGCCGGTCGATCGCCCGGAGATACTGGAGACGACGGCGCTGGGCGCTGCCTGGCTGGCCGGTTCGCGGGCAGGGGTCTGGCCGAAGGCGGCCGACTTCGCCCGCAGTTGGGCGCTGGAACGCCGCTTCGAGCCGAAGATGGACGAGAAGACGCGCACCGCGAAACTGAAGGGCTGGCGCGACGCGGTCCGGCGCACGCTCAGCACCTGACGGCGATAGTCAGTGCCGCGCCAGCGTCTTGGGCGCATATTGTCCGTCGGGCTTTCGGTCGAACAGGTCGCGCAACTGCGGATGCCTCACCGGTTCGCCCGTATCGTCCTCGAGAAGGTTCTGCTCGGAGACATAGGCGATGTATTCCGTCTCCGAATTCTCCGCGAGCAGGTGGTAGAAGGGCTGGTCCTTGCGTGGCCGCACCTCCTTCGGGATCGCCTGATACCATTCCTCGGTATTGCTGAACTCGGGATCGACGTCGAAGACGATGCCCCGAAACGGGAAGAGCCGGTGGCGCACTACCTGGCCGATCGCAAACTTAGCCGATTTCATATCATTCATGGTCCGAGCCTCGCGGCATATTTGGCGCAGTGCAGCATGCAATTCAATACCGCAGGCTTGACGGGCCGGCAAACCCGGCGCTACCGCAGCGGCAACAGGGATGAAACGCGCAGGATATGTCGGACGTCGTCAGTCTCGTTCTGCCGTTCTTCGGCCTGATCTTCCTCGGCTATCTGGTGGCGCGCATCACCCGCCAGCCGGTCGAGGCGCTGGGCTGGATGAACACCTTCATCATCTATGTCGCGCTGCCGGCGCTGTTCTTCCAACTGCTTGCAAAGACGCCGTTCGAGCGGCTGACGGAGTGGACGTTCATCCTCGGCGCGGTACTTTCGACCTACCTGATCTTCCTCGTCATGTTCGGCGGGTCGATGCTTTTCGTCGGCCGCAACATCGCCGAATCGACGATCAAGGGCCTCGCCGCCGCCTACGGCAACATCGGCTATATGGGGCCTGGCCTTGCGCTTCTGGTCTTCGGACCGGAGGCAGCGGTTCCCGTCGCGCTGATATTTTGCTTCGAGAACACCGTCCATTTCGCCGTCGCGCCGATGATGATGGCGCTTTCCGGCGGCGAAAGGAGCACGCCGCTTCAACTCGTCACGGGCGTCCTGCGCAAGATCGTGCTGCATCCCTTCATCATCGCAACCGCCGCCGGCGTTGCCGCCGCCTATCTCCAGGTGCGGCCGCCTCTGGCGGTCGAGCGCCTGCTGGAGTACCTGTCGGCCGCCGCCGCACCCTGTGCGCTGTTTGCGATGGGCGTCACGCTGGCACTGCGCCCGCTGAAGCGCATCCCGCACGAGCTTGCGCCGATCGCTTTCCTCAAGCTGATCCTGCACCCGCTCGTCTGCTACGTCGTGCTGAGCTGGTTCGGCAATTTTTCCGAAATCTGGCTCTATTCCGCGATCCTGCTTGCCGGCTTGCCGACCGCCACCAACGTCTTCGTGCTCGCACAGCAATATCATGTCTGGGTCGAGCGCGCCTCGGCGAGCATCCTGCTCACGACCTGCATCTCGGTCGCCACCGTCACCGGCCTGCTCTATCTGATCAAGAGCGGCATGCTACCGCCGGATTTGTTCCCGTAGCTCGGAGAACATGCTGGCAATGCCGCTGCCGGGCTGCATCCCCTCGCGCATGAACAGCGCCCGGATCGGCCCGAAACCGCCCACCATGCCGAGCCCAGCGCTGCGGGCAAGCTGCGCCGGCAGCATATCGGAGAGCAGCGACAGGTTGAGCAGGTTGACCGCGCCGGCGCGCGCGAGAACGTCCGGACGGCGCTGCCGGTCGTAAGCTGACAGCGCCTGCTCTGATCCTGGGTCAGGGCGGTTTTCGGAAACGATTTTAACGAGATCGCGGACATCCCTGATGCCGAGGTTTAGCCCCTGCGCGCCAATCGGCGGGAAAACATGTGCGGCCTCGCCGACCAGCGCCACCCGGTTTTGAGCAAAGCGCACGGGAAGCGTTGCACCCAGCGGATAGATCTGGCGGCCCGGTTCGACGTCGACCCGGCCGAGCATCGACTGCATCTGCTCCTCGACACGCAGCGACAGCGATGCGTCGTCGAGCGACATGAACTGTTCAGCCGTCTCCGGCTTTAACACCCAGACCAGGCTGGAGCGATTCCCCGGCAGCGGCACCTGGGTGAACGGCCCGGTTTCGGTATGGAACTCCGTCGACATGAAGCCGTGGCCGCGGCTGTGCAAGAAATTCAGCACCAGCGCCGCCTGCGGGTAGGACCTCGCCGAAGTCTTGATGCCGGCCGCCTCGCGCGCCGGCGACAGGCGTCCGTCGGCGGCGACGGCGAGGGCGCCCTCGATGCTGCTTCCATCGGCGAGGCGGGCCGAGATGCTGTCGGAACCGATCGCCCAGTCCGCGACCAGTCCGCGCTTCCATGTGATTCCTGGACGGGTAGCTACGGCCGCTTCCAGCACGGCGTTTAGGTCGCGGTTGGGGATATTCAGCCCGAAGTGATCCTCGCCGATCTCGGCCGCGCGAAAAGTCGCGACCGGGCTGCGTATCTGCCGCCTCGTCGCGTCGGCGATGCGCATCACCTTGAGCGCCGCCGCCTTCGGCTGGAGCGTGGCCAGCACGCCAAGCCCGTCGAGCAGGGCAAGTGCGGGCGTCATCAGCGCCGTGGTGCGCCTGTCCTCGGCGAGTGGGTCAGGGCCGGCCAGCGTCACCGGCATGCCGAGATCGGCAAGCGCAAGCGCCGCGATCAGACCCACGGGCCCGGTACCG
>JALYWP010000119.1 GCA_030852655.1 Pseudomonadota bacterium
CGCATGACGCGTGGGTGGTCGACCAGCGGCTTGTAGAGGTTGGCCTTGGTGGGCAGCGTCAGCTTGAGCATGACCTGCTTGCCTTCCGGCACGTCGTCCAGGTGCTTCTTGATCTCGGCGAGAAGAATGTCCTCCGCAGCCGCCTTGTCCGAGATGGAGATGGTGACCTCCGGCTCGATGATCGGGACGAGGCCGTGCGCCAGGATCCGCTTTCCGACCTCGAACTGCTGATCGACCACCGCGGCGATGCCCTTCGGGTTCGCCGCGTCGATCACCGAACGCATCTTGGTGCCGAATATTCCCTTCGCCACGGCGCGCTCCAGGAGTGCGTCGAGTTCCGGCATCGGCTTCATCAGCTTGACGCCGTCCTTCTCGTCCGCCAGCCCCTTGTCGACCTTCAGGAACGGCACCACGCGGCGCTTTTCCCAGAGATACTGCGCCGTCGGCGTGCCGTCGATCTCGCGGTCCATGGTCTGCTCGAACAGGATCGCGCCCATCACCTTGTCGCCGGTGAAGGCGGGAGACTTGATGATCCGAGCGCGCATCTGGTGAACGAGGTCGAACATCTCGGCTTCGCTCGACCAGGCGCCTTCGTCGACGCCGTAGAGCTTCAGCGCCTTCGGCGTGGAGCCGCCCGATTGATCGAGCGCTGCAATGAAGCCGTCCTTGTTCGTTGCCTGCGCGGCCATGTCCTTCTTCATCTATTTCTCCTCAGTCGAGCGATTTCCGGAACTCAATACGTCACGCCGCCTTCCAACGCCACCATGCCGCAGCTGCGCCCGCCAAACTCAATCGATTCAATTGGAAGCGCCCACGTGCCTATTTGTGCTTGAGCACCTCGACGCCCGGCAGTTCCTTGCCTTCCATCCATTCGAGGAAGGCGCCGCCCGCCGTAGAGACATAGGTGAAGTCGTCGGTGACGCCGGCATGGTTGAGCGCTGCCACCGTGTCGCCGCCGCCCGCGACCGACAGCAGTTCTCCGGCCTTGGTGCGCTCGGCGGCATATTTTGCCACCGTAACAGTCGCCTTGTCGAAAGGTTGGATTTCGAAAGCGCCGAGCGGACCGTTCCAGACCAGCGTGTTTGCGCGGCCGATCCATTCGTTAATCGTCTCGATGGTCTTCGGCCCGACATCGAGGATCATGCCGTCGGCGGGCACGGCGTCGATCGGTAGCACCTCGTTTTCGGCGTCGGCCTTGAATTCCTTCGCCACCACGCCGTCGGAAGGCAGGATGATCGCGCAGCCGGCCGTTGCCGCCTCGATCATGATCTGCCGCGCCGTCCCTGCCAAATCGTGCTCGCAGAGTGATTTGCCGACATCCTCGCCGCGGGCGGCAAGGAAAGTGTTCGCCATCCCGCCGCCGATCACCAGCGCGTCGACCCGTCTCACCAGATTCATCAGCAGGTCGAGCTTGGTCGAGATCTTTGCACCGCCGACGATGGCGACGACCGGCCTCTCGGGATTGCCGAGGCCCTTCTCCAGCGCCTCGAGTTCGGCCTCCATGGTGCGGCCGGCATAGGCCGGCAGGACGTTCGCCAGGCCTTCCGTCGAGCAATGGGCGCGATGTGCCGCCGAGAAGGCATCGTTGACGAAGATGTCGCCATTGGCGGCGAGCTTTTCGGTGAAGGCGGGGTCGTTCTTCTCTTCGCCCTTGTAGAAGCGGGTGTTCTCCAGAAGCGCGATGTCGCCGGGTAGCATGGCGAAGATCGCGCCTCCGACCATCTTGCCCACGCAATCTGGTATGAAGGTCACGTTGCGGCCAATAATTTCGGAGGTGGGGCGGGCGACCGGCTCCAGCGACAGATCCGGGTCGGGTCCGTCCTTCGGACGGCCGAAATGGGCGAGCAGCACCACCTTGGCGCCCTTGTCGGAAAGTTCGAGTATAGTCGGCGCGACCCGCTCGATGCGAGTGGTGTCCGTCACCTTGCCGTTCGACATCGGCACGTTGAGGTCGACCCTGACGAGGACGCGCTTGCTCCTGATGTCGCCAAGGTCGTCCAGCGTGCGGAAATGGGCCATGTCGGACTCCTTGAAAATTCAAACAACTATAAAGCCGCCGGACATTATCGCCATGTGACCTGGATGCAAGCGGCATGGATGCAAGCAGACCAAGGCTCTTTCAAGGACGTCTGGCATCCGCCTCTTCGGGCGGTCGTCGCTCCGCCGATTCGGGTGATGTGGAACCGGAAGCCGTGCGGGCGTGGGGCTTCCGGCCAAGCAGTCCGGCGATCCAGTAGGCGAATTCCGCCGGGCTGAGAAAGGCTGGAATACTCGCCGGCGCCGAGGGCGCAGGTTCGAGCAGGAGGCCGACCGAGGTGATGCGGCCGTCATCGCCCACGTCGCGGACGATGAGCTCGATGATGCCGAGCGGCACGCGGTCGGCATATTCGGCATGGCCGCCGAGGCGCTGGCGCATCAGCTGGCCGATGGTGAGCTTGCGCTCCGCTTCGGTGAGGCCGGGACCGTAATTCGCCTCCAGTTCGTCGGCGGTATGGTTAGGGTCGACCGCGAATGCGCCGAAGAAATCGGCATCGTCGGGATCGACGGCCGTAGGGCTGGCGAACAGGCGGTCGAGCAGCCGCGGATAGCGCTCCGACACGAATATATAGACATGGTCGCCGGCGGCGAGTCGGCCGGACTCCTGGTATTTCATCGATCGGCCCTCGCGAACCACGAGGGAGGGCCGCGCCCAGCGAGGGATGCGTTCGCCGCGCGCCACCGGGCTGCCGGCGGTGACGGTATAGGTGAGAAGTTCATGGCGCGCCGAGCCCGGCAGTTCGAGCTCCACCTTTTGCAGCGGGCCGATGCGCTGCGGCACGATGAGGCCGAGCCTGCGGGCGAGCGGGCCGACCGTCCAGCCCTGGACGACGAGCGAGACCAGCACGATGATGAAGGCGGAATTGAAGATGGCGCGGCCATCCTCGATCCCGCCGAGCAGGGGCGTGATGGCGAGCAGGATCGAAACCGCGCCGCGCAGGCCGACCCATGAGATGAAGGCGGTTTCCTGGCGCGGGAAATGGAACGGCAGGAGACAGAGCCAGACCGCCACCGGCCGGGCGATGAAGATGAGAAAGAGCCCGAGCGCGATGGAGGCCGGCAGTATGCCGAGAAACTGCGAGGGCGTGGCAAGCAGGCCGAGCACCAAGAACATGACGATCTGCGACAGCCACGAGACGCCTTCCTGGAAGCGCTTCAGGCTTCCGTGTCCGCGGATTCCCGAATTGCCGGCAACGAGCCCGGCGAGGTAGACGGCGAGGAAGCCCGAGCCGCCGACCGCGCCGCCGGCGGCGAAGACCAGCAGCGACAGCGTCAGCACGAAGATCGGAAGCAGCCCATGGTCTAAGTTGAGTCGGCCGGCCAGCCGCACGATAACCAACCCGCCCACCACGCCGACGGCGGCGCCGATCGTCATGTGGAGAAAGAAGCCGGCAGCGAGTTCGGCCACCAGCACTTCGGCGGTCGGGTCGAAGCCCGCGGCGATGATCTCCACCAGGGTGATGGCGAGGAAGATGGCGATCGGGTCATTGGTGCCGGACTCGATCTCAAGCGTCATGCGAACACGGTCGCGCAGCAGCACGTTTCCCGCGCGCAACAGGAAGAACACCGCCGCCGCGTCGGTGGAGGCGACGGCGGCGCCGAGCAGGAAGGATTCGAACCAGCCGAAATCCGCGATGTAGTGGGCGGCGAGGCCGAACAATCCGGAGGTTATGGCAACGCCGATGGTGGCAAGCGTCACCGCCGGCATCGCCACCTGTCGCAGGGCGCCAATCGGAGTGCCGAATCCGGAGTCGAAGAGGATCAGCGCCAGCGCCAGGCAGCCGACGAAATAGGCGAGGTGGGCATTGTCGAACTCGATGCCCAGCCCGTCGGCGCCCGCGGCGAGGCCGAGGCCGAGGAAGAGAAGAAGCAACGGTGTGCCGAAGCGGAAGGCGATCAGGCTCGAAAACGCCGCGGCGAGCACGAGCCCCGTGCCGACCAGCGTTGCGAGATAGATCGATTGCTCCATCCGGTGGCGCCCCTCCTTGTGAACTGGTCCTAACGCAGAGTGCGGCGAAGACAAGGCGCGCGACAAGCGGCGAACGTGTTTTAGTCGGGCTGTATGCGAATTTTTTGCGTGTGTTCGCGCGCCTAGGCAGTGCTATACCGACAGTAGCCCGCTCCCTTTCTCCAGCATCGCTTCCTGCTTTTTCCGCTCCCACCAGTCGCCGAGCGCATCGATCAGTGGAACCAGTTCCTGACCGAAGGCGGAGAGATCGTATTCGACCCGGAGCGGATACCCCTCGAAGGCGGTGCGGCGAACGATGCCGACGTCTTCCAGCTTGCGTAGTTCCAGCGCCAGCATCCGGTGCGAGACGGTCGGGTTGTCGCGCTTCAATTCGCTGAAGCGCCGCTTGGCGCCGTCCTTCAGATAATAGAGCAGCAGCGTCGGCCAGCGGCCGCTCAGCACCTGCATGGCTTCCTCGATCGGGCAGTAGGAGACGGTGTCCTTCACGGCGGCGCTCCGATTCTGGTTACAAAAATGTGCGTAATTTACTTGCGAAGCGAACTCCCTACCTTCCAGGGCACGCTGCGCAGCGTGATTGAAACAATCACGGAGAAAGACCTTGGAACCGATACTTGTATACGGCTTCCCGCTGGGAAGTTCGATGGGGCTCGTCGCCGCGCTGGAGTGGCTTGGCAAACCCTACCGCCTTTGCCGCGTGGACATGCTGGGCGAGATGCGCGAACCCTCCTATGCGCGTCTCAATGCGCGGCACGAGACGCCGGCGTTCATCACCGACGATGGCCGCGTCATCACCGAGACCATGGCGATCGCCGCGTGGCTGGAAGCGCGCGACAGGGAGCGGCGCATCAGCTTCGACCCGCACTCGTCCGAAGCCGACCGCATGCGTCAGCTCATGGCTTTCCTGAACACCGGTTTCACGGGTGCGTTCAGTCCGCTGTGGGCGGCGCTGGAAATGACGGAGCCGGAGCCCGAGTTTCAGGAGGCGCTGCGCCGGCACGGCCGCCAAGCCGTCGTTGAGCGGCACGACAAGCTGGAAGCGATGATCGGCGATGCTCCTTTCCTGGTAGGCAACCGGCCGACACTGGCCGACGGCGTGCTGATCGGCTTATCGCGCTGGCTGGAATTCCACGAGGTTGCTGATCTCAAACGCTGGCCGAAGCTTGCCGCGTTGCGCGCCCGCATAGAAGCCGACCCGGCAATCACCTATGCGGTCGCCGTGGAGGGCGGCGAGCGGCCGGCCGGGTCGGGTGCCTGCGTCGGCCATGTGCCGCTGGCGGAAGTGATCGAGCGTTTCGGCGTGAGCAAAGCCGCCGCCTGACGATCGGCACAAACAAATGCGCCCGGCCGAAGCCGGGCGTATTCGTCTGTCATTCCGGGTGAAGAGATCAGGCGATCGTCTTGGCGAAGGTCGCCGTGACGTCGGCCATGCGGTTGGAGAAGCCCCACTCATTGTCGTACCAGCCCATGATGTTCACGAAATTGCCGTCCATCACCTTGGTCTGGTCGAGCAGGATGGTCGCCGAATGCGGGTCGTGGTTGAGGTCGGACGATACCAGCGGATGCGTGGTGAAGGTCATCACGCCCTTGAGCTTGCCGTTGGAGGCGGCGACCAGCGCGTCGTTGACCTCCTGCGGCGTCGTCGAGCGCTTGGCGACGAATTTCAGGTCGACCAGCGAAACGTTCGGGGTCGGCACGCGGATCGAGATGCCGTCGAGCTTGCCCTTGAGTTCGGGCAGCACCAGGCCGATCGCCTTCGCGGCACCTGTCGAGGTCGGGATCTGCGAAAGTGCCGCGGCGCGGCCGCGGTAGAGATCCTTGTGCATTGTGTCGAGTGTCGGCTGGTCGCCGGTGTAGGAATGGATCGTCGTCATCATGCCCTTCTCGATGCCGACGAGCTCGTTCATCACCAGCGCCATCGGGGCCAGGCAGTTGGTGGTGCAGGAGCCGTTGGAGATGACGATGTGGTCCTTCGTCAAGCTGTCGTGGTTGATGCCGTAGACGACGGTAAGGTCGGCGCCGTCGGCGGGAGCGGACACGATGACACGCTTGGCACCGGCTGTCAGGTGCGCGGCCGCCTTGTCGCGGGCGGTGAAGATGCCGGTGCATTCGAGCGCGATGTCGACGCCGAGGTCCTTCCACGGAAGCTGCGAGGGATCCTTGATGGCGGTGACCTTGAACTTCTCCTGGCCGATGGAGATCGTATCGCCGTCGACCTTCACCTCATGCGGGAAACGGCCATGCACGCTATCGTAGCGCAGCAGATGCGCGTTGGTCTCGACCGGGCCGAGATCGTTGACAGCTACGATATCGATGTCCTTGCGGCCGGATTCGTAGATGGCGCGCAGAATGTTGCGACCGATGCGGCCAAATCCGTTGATTGCAACTCTCACAGCCATGTCGATCTCCTGCGCGCTTTTTGGGAAGGTGCCGCCGCTTCAATAACCGCGAAATTGGAAAGAATCCAGATTGCCCCTATAAAATTTAAATCGATTAGCTACCCGCTTTCCAGCGATTGGGCGAAAGGCTATTCGTCGCACGGTCGACGCGCCTCAGGGATGAGGGCGCGCCGGCTCGCTTTCGGGAATGGCGCGAGCCTCCTCGCCCTTCGGTACGCCGTTCTTCACCCGCTCGCTGGCGACCTTCGCCACCGCTTGCGCCGTGATGCCGAAATATTTGAAGAGGTCTTCCGCCGGCGCGCTGGCACCGAAACCGGTCATGCCGACGAAAGCGCCGTCGGAGCCGACGAAGCGGTCCCAGCCGAGGCGGATGGCGGCCTCGACGGCGACCTTCACCGGCGCATTGCCGAGCACTTTCTCGCGGTAGGCCTTGTCCTGTTCCTCGAACAATTCGAAGCAGGGCACCGAGACGACGCGCGTCGGCGTGCCGTCCTTCTGCAGCAGGTCGCGCGCATCGAGCGCGATCTCGACCTCGGAGCCGCTGGCGAAGATGCTGACCTTGGCGTCGCCGCCTTCGGCTGCCGCGAGTTCGTAGGCGCCCTTCGCCGAGAGATTGTCCGCCACATATTCGGTGCGAACGGCGCGCAGGTTCTGGCGGGTCAGCACCAGCGTCGAGGGCGCCGTCTGCGAATGGATGGCGGCCTGCCAGCATTCCGCCGTCTCCGTCGAATCCGCCGGGCGGAAGACGAGATGGTTGGGGATGGCGCGCATTGCGGCGAGATGCTCGACCGGCTGATGCGTCGGGCCATCTTCGCCGAGACCGATCGAATCGTGGGTCATGACGAAAAGCGAGCGGATGCCCATCAGCGATGCCAGGCGCATGGCCGGCCGCGCATAGTCGGTGAAGCAGAAGAAGGTGCCGCCATAGGGGATCAGTCCGCCATGCAGCGCGATGCCGTTCATGGCGGCTGCCATGGCATGTTCGCGGATGCCGTAATGGACATAGCGGCTAGCGTAGTTGCCGGCCGACAGTTCCTTGGTCTGGCTGGTCTTGGTGTTGTTGGACGGCGTCAGATCAGCCGAGCCGCCGATCGTCTCGGCGAGCGAGCCGTTGATGACTTCCAGCGCCATCTCGGAGGATTTGCGGGTGGCAACCTTCGGCTTGTCGGCGGCGAGTTTCTGCTTGTAGGCGGCGATGGCGTCGTCGAAGCCGGCATGCAGCTTGCCTTCCATGCGGCGCTCGAACTCGACCTTGCGGTCGCCGGAAGCGGCAACGCGCTTTTCCCAGTCCGCGCGCGGAGCGGCCCCGCGAGCGCCGGCCTCGCGCCAGGCCGAAAGAATGTCGTCGGGAACGACGAAGGGCGGCGAATCCCAGTTCAGCGCCTTGCGCGCGCCGGCGATCTCCTCGGCCCCGAGCGGCGAGCCGTGCACGGCCTTGGTGCCGGCCTTGGTCGGCGCGCCGAAGCCGATGGTGGTCCTGGCGGCGATCAGCGTCGGGCGGTCGGATTTCTGCGCCTTTTCGATGGCCGCTGCAATCGCCTCCGGATCATGCCCATCGATATGGAAGGCGTTCCAGCCCGACGCCTTGACGCGCTCGACCTGGTCGGTCGAGTCCGACAGCGAGACCGGGCCGTCGATCGAGATGTTGTTGTTGTCCCAGAAGACGATCAGCTTGTTGAGCTTGAGGTGGCCCGCAAGCGCGATCGCCTCTTGGCTGATGCCCTCCATGAGACAGCCGTCGCCGCAGATCACGAAAGTGTGGTGATCGACGAGATCGTCGCCGAACTGGGCGTTCATGACGCGCTCGGCCAGCGCCATGCCGACGGCGTTGGCGATGCCCTGGCCGAGCGGCCCGGTCGTCGTCTCGATGCCTGAGGCAAAACCGTATTCCGGATGGCCGGCCGTCTTGGACCCCAACTGGCGGAAGCGCTCGATCTGGTCGATCGTCATGTCGTCATAGCCGGTCAAATAGAGGACCGAGTAAAGCAGCATGGAGCCGTGGCCGGCCGACAGAACGAAGCGATCGCGATCGGGCCATTTCGGGTTCTTCGGATCGAATTTCAGGTAGCGGGTGAACAGCACGGTGGCGATGTCGGCGCAGCCCATCGGCAGTCCCGGATGGCCGGAGTTCGCCTTCTCGACGGCGTCCATGGAAAGGAAGCGGATGGCGTTGGCCATACGGTCATGCTGGTCGCGCGAGGCCATGGTTTCTCCGTTTGTCGTTCCGAGGCGGGAAGTTTGCGGGGAGACATAGCAGGCGTCGGTCCGGAGTCAACAAAGCCGAGCCGCCGGCGACCGCTACAACGTCCACCAGATGGCTATGCTGGACAGCGAACGTGAACAACCTTGCCGATGGCGGGCCTAGACCCTGCCGCCGGCAATCATTTGCCACAATTTTAGAGCTTGGCGTTTACGGGGGACAGCGCGGAGAGCTTTGTTGACGGCTAATTCACACGGTGCCTAATGTTTCAAGGATAAATCGTTCTGAATGCGGGCGATTCGGTGATGGGCGGGGTCGGACACGGGAGCGATGACCGGGGAAGCCACTTTGAAAGAGGTCCTTGCCCAGTTGGGAAAGGCGATGGACGCGCTGGAGAATGCCGTCAGCGCGCGACTCGAACATGAGCAGGATTATTCCGAAGCCGAAGCCGAAGTTCAGCGCATGAATGCCGACCGGGCGCGGCTGGCGCAGGAACTCGACAATTCCGAAGCGAGGGGCGAGCGGCTCGAGGAAGCCAACAAGGAGGTCTCGCGCCGGCTGGTGACGGCGATGGAGACGATCCGGGCGGTGCTGGACAGGTAGGGCTATGGCGCAGGTTACGGTCACGATCGACGGCAAGGCCTACCGCATGGCATGCGACGAAGGCCAGGAAGAGCACCTGATCGGGCTCGCGGAGCGCTTCGACCGCTATGTCTCACATCTCAAGGATTCGTTCGGGGAGATCGGCGACCAGCGGCTCACTGTCATGGCCGGCATCATGGTGATGGACGAGCTTTCCGAGTTGCAGAAGCGCGTCATGGGCATGGAGAGCGAGGTGGTCACGCTGCGCAAGACGCGCGACGACGCGCTGACCAAGGCCGACAAGAACGACGCCGCGCTGACCGGGGCGCTGGGCGGGCTCGCACAGCGCATGGAAGCGCTTGCCGAGAAGCTGACGCCGAAGCCGGCAGGCTGAAACACCGGGATAGAAAGACGAAAGCCGCGCCGGTTGCCCGGCACGGCTTTTTTGTTGCGATGAACTGAACGGACTACGCCGCCGGCTGGGCCTCGATGGTCCTGAGCGACTGCGCCTGGCGCTTGGCCGCCGCCTTGACGGCGTCCTGCACCTTCTCGAAGGCACGTACCTCGATCTGGCGCACGCGTTCGCGGCTGATGTCTAACTCGCCCGACAGTTCTTCCAGCGTCATCGGCTCGTCGGAGAGACGGCGCGCCTCGAAGATGCGCCGCTCGCGATCGTTGAGCACATCGAGAGCGCCGGCGAGCATCCTGCGGCGGTTCTCGAGTTCGTCCTGCTCGACCAGGATCTGCTCGGCGTTTTCGCTGTCGTCGACCAGCCAGTCCTGCCATTCGCCGGACTCGCCCTCCGACGCACGGATCGGCGCGTTGAGCGAGGCGTCGCCGGACAGGCGCCGGTTCATCGAAACGACTTCCGCTTCCGAGACGTTCAGGCGCGTGGCGATCTCGGCGATCTGGTCGGGACGGAGATCGCCGTCATCCAGAGCCTGGATCTTGCCCTTCACCTTGCGCAGGTTGAAGAACAGCCGCTTCTGGTTGGCGGTCGTGCCCATCTTGACCAGGCTCCACGAGCGCAGGATGTATTCCTGGATCGAGGCCTTGATCCACCACA
>JALYWP010000121.1 GCA_030852655.1 Pseudomonadota bacterium
CGACATCGAAGCCAGCATTCCCAGGCAGGCCGCCGGGTTGGCGCGGGTCATTTCCACGATGGCCCGCGACGGAATTGCAAGCAGCCGCGCATCGCTCACCGTCCTTCCGCTGACGGGATAGGCAGCCTCCATGAGGCAGGGCACGTCGGCGATGCAGTCGCCCCGCGTAAAGAGGCCGACGACCGTCTCATCGCCGCCAGCGCTCATTCGGAACAGCTTAACCCAGCCCTCCAGCAACAGATAGAAGACGGTCGCCCGCTCATCCTGCTCGAAGAGCAGCGTGCCGCGAGGCAGCACCTGTAGCCGGGATTGCGCCAGCAAAGTTTCGAGTGCGTCCGGCGGAAGCTTCGAAAATATCGCGGCCGACCCGATTGCCTGCCTGTCACCTGTGTTGGCGTGCAACGCACTCATCGCGCATCTCCCTCTGCCATACCAGATCACACCGATGCGCCCGGAAATTTGTGGAAACGCAACAAGCGGGACGATTCACCCGGCTGGTGCGGCTGAAGGTCGCTGTTTTGACTTCAGTCAAGCGGGCCAGGCTGGCGCCTCGGCTACGTTCACGACCCGAGTTGGTGGGAGACTGACAATGAACGATCAAACGGAAATGGACGCGAAGCGGGAGAAAATACCGGCGATGCAGCAGCTCCTGGACAATCCGTTCCTGCTGCTCTTCATCGGAATTACCGTTCCGACCGTCCTCTACATCGTCTGGGGCGTGATGGAAATCGCGTCCATTCCCGTCGCGCCCTGACCCGCGGAGGACCACGGCATGGCAATCTCACCGCCCCGCAACCGGCTCTGGTGGAACGAACCGATCGAGCGCGTCGAAATCGGCTGGATCGTCGTCGCATTCCTCTGGGGACTGTTCATGTTCTTCTTCATGATCGCCTGGCATTTCATCGGCGGTCAGAACCTCTCGACCGAGACCTACCGCATCAAGCCGGCCGCATATGAGGAGAAGGTCGTGGCCTTCGCCGAGCAATACCAGGTCGGCGAGGAGACGGGCACGCCCGTCGTGCGCCCGCCGGCGGGCGAGGACGTCTACCTGCTGGCGCGGCTGTGGGAATGGTGGCCGCTGCTCGAACTGAAGAAAGGACAGAGCTACCGCATCCACCTGTCCTCGCTTGACTGGCAGCACGGCTTCTCGTTGCAGCCCGTCAACATCAACATCTCAGTCCACCCTGGCTACGAGCAGATCATCACGCTGACTCCGACCGAGGCGGGCGATTTCGGCATTGCCTGCAACGAGTATTGCGGCATCGGGCATCACATGATGACCGGCCGCATCCGTGTCGTCGAATAGAGCGGAGGGAACCATGACTGCCATAGACGCTTCCCATTCCGGCATTTCGGCGGCCGGCGCCGCCTTCCGCACATGCCGCTTCACCGGGCTCAAGGTCGACATCGCGGCGCAGCGGCTGATCATGGCCAACGCCGTGGCCGCCGTCGTCTTTCTCGCAGTCGGCGGGCTGATGGGCCTGCTGGTCGCGCTGACGCGCTGGCCGGCAGTGCATCTGCTGCCGATGGAGTGGTTCTACCTCATACTGACCGGGCACGGCGCCAACGTTCTCCTGTTCTGGATCATCTTCTTCGAGATCGCGATCCTCTATTTCGCCTCGGCCGTGCTGCTCGGCTCACGCCTCGCAGCGCCGAGGATCGCCTGGGCCGCCTTCGCGTTGATGATCGTCGGCGCGGTCATGACCAACATCTACGTGTTCCAGGGCGATTCGAGCGTGATGTTCACCTCCTATCCGCCCATGCAGGCAGCGCCGAACTTCTATCTCGGCCTGATCGTGTTCGCGGTCGGCGCGCTGATCGGCGTCGGCATCTTCTTCGCCACCCTGGTGATCGCGCATGGCGAACGCACCTATGAGGGATCGGTCCCGCTGGTGACGTTTGGCGCCCTGACGGCGGCGATCATCGCCGTGTTCACGCTCGCCTCGGGCGCCATCATCCTGGTCCCGACCTATCTGTGGTCGCTCGGCCTCATCGCGGAGATCGATCCGCTGATGTACAAGGTCGTCTGGTGGGGAATGGGCCATTCCTCGCAGCAGATCAACGTCGCCGCGCATGTTTCTGTCTGGTACCTGATCGGCGCGCTCACCATCGGGGCCAAGCCGCTTTCCGAGAAGGTCTCGCGCACGGCCTTCCTGCTTTACATCTTCTTCCTGCAACTCGCATCTGCACACCATTTGCTCGCCGATCCGGGCATGAGCGCCACCTGGAAGATCGTCAACACGTCCTACCTGATGTACCTCGCCGTGCTCGGCTCGCTGATCCACGGGCTCACCGTGCCCGGCGCACTGGAAGCAGCGCAGCGGCGCAACGGCTACACCAAGGGCGCATTCGAGTGGTTGCGCAAGGCGCCATGGGGCAACCCCGCCTTCTCCGGCATGTTCCTGTCGCTGGTCATGTTCGGCTTCATCGGGGGCATCTCGGGCGTCGTGCTCGGCACCGAGCAGCTCAACCTGCTCATGCACAACACGATCTACGTTCCCGGGCATTTCCACGGCACGGTGGTGGCCGGCACCACGCTCGCCTTCATGGCAATCACCTACTACGTGCTGCCGCTGATCTTCCAGCGCGACATCATCTGGCCGAAGCTCGCCCGCTGGCAGCCATATCTGTTCGGCATCGGCGCCGCCGGCATCTCGCTCTTCATGATGGGCGCCGGAACGCTTGGCGTGCCGCGCCGGCACTGGGACATTTCGATGACGGACGCGATGCATCCGTTCGAGCTTCCTTCAGGCGGATTCCTGATGATGGGGCTGAACGGACTGGCGGCGGTGATCGCCGCGCTCGGCGGCATCCTCTACATCCTGATCACGGTCGGCACGGTTCTGTGGGGCAGGCGGCTCGACAAGGGCGAAGCGCCACTGACCTTCCCGCTGCACAAGCAGGCGGCGACGGTTGCCGAATATGGCAGCCACGCGACGGTGAAGCTGCCGGGAACGATCATCCTGGTCTCGATCTTCTTCCTGTCCTTCGTTCTCTACTACTTCGTCAACTGGAAGTACCTGTCGGAAATCTGGCTGATGCGCTGACCGGAAAACCGGAGGAAATGCCATGCTCGCCGCTGCAAGGATCGTCGTTACTCTCCTGAAGCTCAGGATTGGCGTCGCCATAGCGGCGAGCGCGCTTGCCGGGCTGGCGGTCACCGTGGGCGCGCCTTCCTCGCCCGGCCGGATCGCGGCGCTGACGCTGGCGGTGCTGGGTGCCGCCGGAGCAGCAGGTGCGTTCAACCACTATTACGAGCGCGACAGCGACCGGCTGATGAAGCGTACGGCCGGGCGTCCCTTCGCCAGCGGGCAGCTCAAGCCCGGCCCGGTCTGGCCCGTGACGTTCGCGGCACTGCTCGGCGCCTCGATACTGCTCGCCTGGGCGTCGGCCGGCACCGTCGCTGCGCTTTACGTGTTTCTCGGCGCCGTCACCTACGGCCTCGTCTACACGGTTTGGCTGAAACGCCGTACGGCTTGGAACATCGTGGTCGGGGGGCTTGCCGGGTCTTTTGCCGTACTGGCGGGCGCCGCCGCCATCGATCCCGCCCCGCAATGGGTGCCGGGCATTCTTGCGGTCGTGCTGTTCCTGTGGACACCGCCGCATTTCTGGAGCCTCGCCGCCGCCAAGGCCGACGACTATGCCTGCGCCGGCGTTCCCATGCTGCCGGTGATCGCGCCGGAGCGCGAATGGACGCTGGCTATCCTCGGCTATACGACGGCCCTTGCAGTGTTGTCGCTGGCGCCGCTTCTGTTCGGCATGGGCTGGATATACGGCCTTTTCGCGGCCACCGGCGGCGGCTGGTTCCTGTGGAAGAGCTGGCGGCTCCACCGCGCTCCGTCACGGAAGGCTGCCATGGCGAATTTCCTCGCCTCGCTGGTGCAACTCCTGCTGCTGGTCACCGGCATCTTCCTGTCGGCGCTGGTGGGGTGAATGCCATGACACCGCGCATGCCGGGCCTGGCAGGCCCGATGGTCATCATTGCCGCGGCCGCCTGCCTGGCAACTTCGCCCGCCGCCGCCGCCCGCATCGATCCCGCCGAAGCGCTGGCGGCAAGCGAGGCGGCGATCGGCAACGCCACCGGCGACCACCGCCTGCTGCGCGGCGACGGGACCACACTCACCCTGTCCGAACTCAAGGGCCGGCCGCTGGTGGTAAGCCTCGTCTATACGAGTTGCAGCACGGTGTGCCCGACCGGAACCGAAACGCTGAAGGATTCCGTCGCCAAGGCGCGCAAGGCGCTGGGCAGCGACACCTTCCAGGTGCTGACGCTCGGCTTCGACGCGCGCAACGACACGCCGAAGCGCATGCACATGTTCGCCGTCGACCACGGCATCGATGCCGATCCGTCCTGGCATGTGGCGAGTGCCTCGCCGGCTGTGCTGGACGCCCTGCTGAACGAGGTCGGCTTCAGCTATGCGGGTGCGGCCGGCGGCTTCGAGCATGTCGCGCAGACGACCATCCTCGACGCGGACGGCCGCGTCTATCGCCAGGTCTATGGCGACGACTTCCCGCTTCCCGTACTGGTCGAGCCGTTGAAGGAACTGGTGTTCGGCATCACCACTGCCGCCTTTACGCCGACCGCGCTTGCCGACCGGCTGCGCTTCCTGTGCACCGTCTACGATCCCACGACCGGGCGCTACCGTACCGACTACGGCATCTACATGGGCATGGTTGCCGGGGCGCTGTCGCTGATGATCATGGCCTGGATCATCGTGCGGCTGTGGCTTGGCATCCGCCGTGCGGAGCGGACAAGGGCCTGATCGTGATGCCGTACCTCAAGAAGCAGAATGACTGGCTGCCCCTGCGCCTTGCCAAGGCGGGACTGCGCCGCGTCTTCGACCTCGCCGAGCGGGGAGCCGAGCGGCTGTTTTCGCCGGCGCTCAATCCGCTCGCCCAGATCGGCGCGATATCCTTCTTCCTGTTCTGGGTAGTGGCGGTAAGCGGCGTCTACCTTTTCATCTTCTTCGATACGGGCATCGTCGACGCCTATTCATCCGTCGAATGGATCAGCGGTCCGCACTGGTATCATGCCGGAGTGATGCGCAGCTTCCACCGCTACGCCTCCGACCTGATGGTGGTCACCATCGCAATTCACATGCTGAGGGAATTCTCCCTTGATCGCTATCGCGGCACGCGCTGGTTTTCCTGGTTCACCGGGATTCCGCTGATCTGGCTTCTTTATATTTCCGGCATCACCGGCTACTGGCTGGTGTGGGACATGCTGGCGCAATATGTGGCGGTGGTGTCGGCCAAGCTGCTCGACGTCTTCCCCGTGTTCGGCGAGCCGCTGGCGCGCAATTTCCTGACGCCGGAGCATTTGTCGAGCCGCTTCTTCTCGCTGCTCGTATTCCTGCACATCGCCGTGCCGCTGGTGCTGCTTCTCGGAATGTGGATCCATATCCAGCGCATCTCCCGGCCGAAGGTCAATCCGCCGCGCCTGCTCGCCGCCCTCGTCCTCGCGGCGCTGCTGGCGGTCTCGCTGTGGAAACCTGCGACAAGCCAGGCGGCGGCCGATCTCTCGCGCGTGCCGGTCGAGGTCGGGCTGGACTGGCTGTTCCTGCCGCTCTACCCGCTGGCGGAATCGATCGGCGCATGGAGCCTGTGGGGGCTGCTGGTGGGCATCTCCGTCATGCTTGCTGCCATGCCGTGGCTTCCGCCCTTCCGACGCGCGCCGGCGGCGGCGGTGGACCTGCCCAATTGCAACGGCTGCAACCGCTGCGTCGAGGACTGTCCCTACGAGGCGATCCGGCTGGTGCCGCGCACCGACAGCGAGCCGTTCCCGCATCAGGCGGAGGTGAATGCCGACCTCTGCGTCTCCTGCGGCATTTGCATGGGCTCGTGTCCGTCATCCACGCCGTTCCGCCGCGTCGACGATCTCAAGACCGGCATTGACCTGCCAGGCCAGCCGCTCCGCGAGGTGCGTGAAAGCGTGATCGCCGCCGCGGCCGGGTTGCAGGGGCCGCGGCGCGTGCTGGTGCTCGGCTGCGAGCACGGGGCCGCCGGCACAGATATCGGCGGGGTCGTTTCCTTCCCCTGCGTCGCGATGGTGCCTCCCTCGCTGATCGACTTCATACTGAGCAGGGGGCTTGCCGATGGCGTCGCGGTGGCGGGATGCAGCGAAAGCGCCTGCTACAACCGGCTCGGCGTCGAATGGACGAAGGCGCGTTTTGACGGGACGCGCGATCCCTATCTGCGCAAGCGCGTGCCGCGCGAGCGGCTTGCCACAATCTGGGCCTCGCCCTTCGAGACGACACGCTACGAGGCCGAGAAGGCGGCGTTTGCCGCCCGGCTCCCGGCGTCGGAGGGTTCTGGACCGGTCGAAACCGACGGTGGCGAGATCCGCGATCGCGAGGGAGCCGAGACATGAAGCAAGCGCTGAAGATGGCGGCTAGCTTCGCCGTGCTGGCGCTCCTCTTCATGGGGGTTGCGGCACTGTCCAACCGGCCTCTCCACCGCAGCCTGCCCGACGGCGTCGGCGCGCTCACCCTGTCCTTCGGCCACGGCGCCGACCGCCGTGCCGCCTGCCGCCCGGTGACGGAGGAGGAGATGGCGAAGATGCCGCCCAACATGCGCCGGCGCGAGATCTGCCCGCGCGAACGACCGCCGATCCGCGTCGAGCTCGACATCGACGGAAAGCGCATGTTCGAGGCCGACGTGCCGCCTTCAGGCATAGCGGGCGATGGGCCCTCGCGCGTGCACGAGCGCTTCCTGCTTCCAGAAGGAAGCCACGAGGTTGCCGTGCGGCTGCGCGAACAGGCCGATGGCGACTTCACCTGGGATGCCGAGCGGACCATCCGCATCGACCCAGGTGCGAACCGGGTCATCGACTTCAAGGCCGCTGCCGGCGGCTTCGTGTTCTACTGAGGAAGGATCGTGCAATGGGCCTGCTCGAATGGAAGAGCCATTACAGTGTCGGCGTCGAGGCGGTCGATCACGAGCATCGGGAACTGATCGATCTCATAAACGAGGTGCATGAGCGTCTGGTCGCCGGTGCGGCGAAACCCGATGTGAGCGCGTTCCTCGGCGAGATATTCCGCGGCATCTCGGCGCATTTCGCGCTCGAGGAGAAATTCATGCGCGATCACCGGTACGACCAGTTGAATGAACACAAGCTGGCGCATGAAGAACTTCTGGAGGACATCCGCGACATCATGGACGGCTACGAAGCCGACCCGGAAGGAAACGCGCGCCAGCTCTCCCATCGTCTGGACGGCTGGTTCACGCTTCACTTCAAGACGCATGACGCGCGGCTCCACCACCGGCTCGGCACTCATGATCACTAGGCGCATGTGCGGTCAGCCCGCCGGCATTCGATGAATTTGCCCTATCTCAAAGATGGGCGCCTGCCGGGCGGTTATGTCCGGCTGTCGTCTCGAAAGGAAAAGCCGCTGCAACCGCTCATCCTGCAAAAATACGGCGAGGCTCGCCTGCCGCGCTACACCAGCTATCCGACTGCGCCGCATTTCACGTCTGCGGTCGGCCCTTCCGTCTATGCCGGCTGGCTTGAGAAGCTGCCCCCGGTCGAGCCGGTCTCGCTCTATTTCCATGTCCCCTTCTGCCGTTCGATGTGCTGGTACTGCGGCTGCCACACGACCATCACGGCCAAGGACCAACCGATCATCGATTATCTGGATCTGCTGCGGGAAGAAGTCCGGATGGTTTCCACGCGGGTCGGCCGGCCCTTGCCGGTGGCGAAGGTGCATTTCGGCGGCGGCACGCCGACCATCGTGGAGCCGGCGGATTTCGTGGCGCTGGTCCAGCTCCTGCGCAGCCATTTCGATTTCGCGGAAACGGCGGAACTGGCAGTCGAGATCGACCCGCGTACGCTGACGCGTGAAATGGCCGCCGCGCTGGGGAGTGCCGGCATCGGCCGTGCCAGCCTCGGCGTGCAAAGCTTCGATCCCGTGGTGCAGAAGGCCGTCAACCGCATCCAGAGCGAAGAGCAGACCTTCGAAGCCGTCAGAAGCCTGCGTGAATACGGGGTCGGTCGCATCAATTTCGACTTGATCTACGGATTGCCGCACCAGACCGTCCGCTCCTGCGTAGAGACGGCGGCCGCGGCCGCGGCCATGCGTCCCGATCGTCTGGCGGTTTTCGGCTATGCCCATGTGCCGTCCTTCAAGAAGCATCAGCGCATGATCGACGAGGCGGCGCTTCCCGACGGGGCGGCGCGGAGCGAGCAGGCGCTGGCCATCGCCGAAACCCTCGTAGCAGCCGGCTTCAGGCAGATCGGCCTCGATCATTTCGCGTGTCCCGGCGACGATCTCTCGCTGGCGCAGGCCGCCGGCACGCTGCGGCGCAACTTCCAGGGCTACACCACCGACGATTGCCGCACGCTGATCGGCTTCGGCGCATCGTCGATCGGTCACACGGCGCAAGGCTATGTGCAGAACGAGGTAGGACTAGGCCATTATGCCGGGCGCATACGATCGCGGGAACTCGCCACCGCCAAGGGCTACAGGCTGACCGCCGAGGATCGGCTCCGGGCCGATATCATCGAACGCCTCATGTGCGATTTCGAGGTCGATATTGCGGCCATCTGCGCCCGGCACGGCTTCGACCCGGCACGGCTTCTCGAAAGGAACGCCAGGCTCGTCACCCTCGTCGAGGACAGCGTGGTGGATGTTGCGGGCGGCGTGGTCCGCGTAGGGAGCGATCATCGCTTTCTGGTCCGCGCGGCAGCCGCGGCCTTCGACGCCTATCTGGAAGAATCGCCCCGCGTTCACGGAAAGGCTGCCTGATCGGATTTGCGATCCGCAGCAGATTCAGGAAGCGCGGCGTTCCTTGTGCGCCCGAATGAGGGCGTGTCGCTTCACGGCGCGTCGATGCATGTTCTTTGCCCGAAACCGCCGCACGCTTCCGCAAGACATGCGCTAGATTTAGGTTCCTGGAGCGCGCCACATCGACGTCGTGATTCCTTCGTCGACGAGCTTCCTCTGCGCGGCGTAGGCTTTCTCCCAGCGGCCGCGTGCATCGTCGTACACGGCCCTGTTTGCCGGATCGGGATCGACCCTGCGGTCCCATTTTACGAAATCGCGACCTGCTTCGCGCAGGGAATCGAACTGGCCTATGCCGACCGCAGCCGCGGCTGCTCCACCAAGTGCCGTTGCTTCCCGCACCTTGGGGATGCGAAGCTGTCGCCCGGTCACGTCCGCCACGATCTGCGGCCATAGCCGGCCTTTCGACGCGCCGCCCGCGAGCGTGACCGGTCCGGAACTGTCGACCTTGGCGAATTCCTCGACGCGATCGAGGTTCACGGCGGCGACAACGGCTGCGTTTTCCTGGATCGCGCGAAAGATCGAACCCTTGTTGGCGATGGCGGGATCGATCGAGAGGTTCAGCAGCGACGGCGCGGCGTGATACCATTTGCCGAAATCCATTGCGTCGGAGAACACCGGAATGATGCCGTTTGCGCCAGGAGGCGCCTGCATGGCGAGATCTTCCATGAGGTCGTAGGCATCGAGGCCTCGTTCGGCAGCGATGCGAACTTCCTCGCCGCAGAACACGTCGCGAAACCAGCGCGCCGTGAGCCCGACGAAGAATGAGATGGCCTCCGCCTGGTTCATTCCTTGCGGCGCTGCGCTGTTGATCCTGACCCGCATCGTTGGATCGACGGTGCCCTGCGGGATGTTGACGACCTGCTGCCAGAATGTCCCGCCGAGCACTGCCGCATCGCCAAGCTCGACCAGGCCGAGCCCGACCGCGCCAAGCTGCACGTCGCCGCCACCGGCGACGAAGGGCGTGCCTTCGGCAAGACCGGTCTCTTCGGCGGCGGCGCGGGTCACCCGGCCGACCACGGTGCCCGGTTCGACGATCCGCGGAAACAGCGAGCGATCGAGCCCGGCTTCTGCAATCAGGATGTCCGACCAGTCTCTCGTAGACAGGTCCATGAGACCGTTTGTGGAGCCATTGGTCGGCTCCACGGCGATCTCGCCGGTCAGCCGCGCGCCGATCCAGTCGTTGATCATGGAGAGCGTGCGCGCCCGCGCGAAGGTTTCCGGCTGGTGGCGGCGCAGCCAATTGAGGCGGGGAAGCGCACCGAGCGCGAAGGTCTCGCCGGAAATCTCGTAGAACCGGCGCTCGAAATCGGCCGATCGCGCCTTGAGTTCGGCGACTTCCGCGCTCGAGCGGCTGTCGACATTGGCGACGGCCCAGACCTCCTTGCCGGCCTCGTCATACAGGACGATGCCCTCGCGCATGCTGGTGGCGCTGATCGCGGCGATGTCGCCGCCATCCAGGCCGCATGCCTCCAAGGCTTTGGCTATGCAGCGCCGCAGGAGCGCCCAGCCGCCGTCGACATCGAACGACATCGAGCCGGGCACGCCGTCTTCGGGCAAATGCCGCCATTCCTCCTGGGCGAAACCTATCTGGTTGCCGGCACGGTCGAAGACCACGGCCCGGCCGCTGCCGGTTCCTGCGTCGATGACAAGCAGATGCGTCGTCACTTTCCTCTCCTCAACAATTCCTCGGCCGTCGCCTGGTCGGTAATCAGCGTGTTGGCAAGTTGTCCCCGCAGGAGGCCGAGTATGGCGTCGACCTTTTGCAGGCCGGCCGCGGCGGCGGCGCGATTGGGAATGCGGCGCAGGTCCTCGACCTTGATGGCGACGACGTGACGGTGGAGGTCGAGATCGATGATCTCGCCCTGCGCATCGTAGAAGTAGCCGAGGATGTCCCCGACCGCGCCCCGGCGCGCGAACAGTTCGATCTCCGTGCTCGTGCAATAGCCATAACGCACCAGCGTCGCCGCGCTCGAAACCACGCCGACGCCTATCAGCGCCAGGCGCGCGGTCGCAGCCATGTCGAGCACGTAGCGCACATAAGGCTCGACCCTCAGCATCTCGGCGAGGTCCTGAGAGGACACGCGCAGCGGGGTCGGGATGAGATGGGCGTTGCTCTGGGGCCCGTAGAGCCCGCTCGTGCTCACATAGGCCGATACGCCGCCCGTCAGGCTCACCAACGACACGTTTTGCTGCGGGAAAACCGGCGCCGCATAACGAAGCGCCGTGGCGACCGTCTCGCCCCAGCCGATGGCCAGGAGGTCGTTCGGTTCGAGCTTCTGCATCAGGAAGCTCGCCGCGGTCCGGCCGATCCGCGGAACCAACGGCAACTCGTTCGCAGTCGGCACGACGCGCGCGTCCACCAGCCCGAATGCCGAGATAAGCTGCTGCTGGAGGGTCATGCAGCCGGCATGGGGGGCATTGATCCTGAGCTCTATAAGTCCCGTCTGCCGCCCCTTTTCCAGGAGCCGCGACACTTTGATGCGCGACACGCCGAGCATGTCGGCGACCTCGTTCTGGGTCAGCCCGTCATTGTAGTAGTGCCAGGCAGCCCGCGTAATCTGTTCGACTTCGTCGGCATCGAATGACGCCGCCGTTTCCGCAAGCTGCTGGGACATTATGCAGGATTCCTCCTCATTTATGATCAAATGATCAGCACCAGATCAAGCTGTCAATGCAAAATCCAGTTGTTTAGCGCAGTGTCACGAATAGCGTATTGACAGGCGTGTTCAAAACGACATTCTTGTATCAGATGATCACGGCACTTGGACAAGTCCCAGGTGCCTCGGATCGCCAACCTAGCAGACAGGATCGCGTCGATGTTCGTTCAGCTTGTGCACATCCGCCTTAAACCGGGCTGCGTGGAGCAGTTCCTCGATGTGTTTCGCGTGAACTTTGACGGGACGCGGGCCGAACCTGGCAATTACCGTTTCGACGTGCTTCAGGATCCGGCCGACGAAAACCACTTCGTGATCTACGAAGTGTTTGAGAACGAGGCGGCCGTCGATGCCCATCGGCAGACCGAGCACTACCGGCGCACCACCGAGGGGCTGAAGGCTCTCATGGCCACCGGGGAACGACAGAAGGAATTCTTCCGCCTCGTCATGCCCGACCACGCGGCGGCACTGGCCGGGGAGTGAGCCTTTGACCGTCCTGCGACCCCTGATCCGGGTGAGGCAGCGCTGCGGCACCGCCGTGTTGGCCGTCCTTGCCTCCGTCATGGGCGCGGCTGCGGGGTCACTACGATGACAGGCGCACCTTCTGCGGCTCCACTCGTCTCGCTGCGCGACGTCTGGAAAGTGTTCGAGAGCGTGACCGTGCTGCGCGGCGTCGATCTCGATATCCTCCCCGGGAGGGTTCTGGCGCTGCTCGGCGGCAACGGCTCGGGCAAGTCGACCATCGTCAAGATCATCTCGGGCGCCTACCAGCCGACGTCGGGGACGATCGAGGTGCAAGGCGTGCCTTCGGTTCTTTCGCATCCGTCGGATGCGCATGCACGAGGCATCTACATGGTGCCGCAGGAGCCCCACATCTTCCCGAATCTGTCGGTCATGGAGAACCTCACGGCGGGGCTGCGGGGCGATTCCACCGCCAATACCCAGAAGGCGAGGGCGGTTGCGCACGAGATCGGCCTCGATGTGGACTTCGATTCTCCCGGCGGAGAGCTGTCGATCGCGAGCCAGCAACTCGTGGAGATAGTCCGCGGCCTGTTGCGCAATGCCCGGGTGCTCATTCTCGATGAGCCGACTTCATCGCTCACCCGCCGCGAGGTCGCAAACCTTGCCGAACAGATGAAGCAGCTGAAGGCGCGCGGCATCGGCCTCCTGTTCATATCGCACCGGCTGAACGAAGTGCTCGAACTGACTGACGACACCCAGGTGCTGCGCGACGGACGCATCGTGTTGAGCGCGCCATCGGCCGATCTCACCACCGACATGCTGATCGAGGCCATGCTGCCGGCGGATTTCGCGGCGGTTGCCGGCGACGTTCCGCAGCAAGCCGGCCAGACCGGCGACAGCCCGGTTTTGTCGGTCCGGAACCTGTCCAGCCGCCTCTTCAGGGACGTGAGCTTCGAAGTATATCCCGGCGAAGTGCTCGGCATATCCGGCGTCGTCGGGTCCGGGCGGACCGAACTCGCCGAGGCGATATACGGCATCGATCCGTTCGTTACGGGGGAAGTCCGTATCGCCGGCCAGGCGGCCCCGCACAGGACGCCGCGGATTTCACAGGCGATGGGTCTCTCCTATGTGCCGGAGGACCGACACGCGCATGGGATATTCCTCGCGCTGCCGAGTTCGCAGACCGTAACCGCCGGCTTGCTGTCGCTTGGCCGGTCCCGTTTCATGAAGCTCGAAAACGAAATGACGCTTGCCCGGGATTTCATCGAGCGGCTGCGCATCAAGCTTTCGTCTCCGCTGCAGGTGGCGCGCACATTGAGCGGCGGCAACCAGCAGAAGGTCGTGCTTGCCAAGACGCTCGCGCCGGGTCCGCGCGTGATCATCCTCGACGAACCGACGCGTGGCATCGACGCACGCGCCCGGCAGGACGTCTACAGGACCATCCGCGAGCTTGCGGCGGATGGGGTCGGCGTCGTCGTCATTTCCTCGGAGGTGGGCGAGATCGCGGAAGTGGCCACCCGCGTCATGATCATGCGGCGAGGGCAACTCGTGGCTCTTGCCGGCGGCGCGAAAACCGTGGAGCAGATTTCGGCCGCCACCTTCGCCTCGGCTTCCACCGGAGCCGTGCCGGCATGAAGCGGATCCTGAAAAGCCGCGAGCTCCTCGTGCTGGCCCTGCTGGCGGTGATGATCCTTGCCGTCTCGACGGTCAACGCCGCCGTGCTGCGGCCGCTGACGCTGATCAACATCGTCAACTCGTCGCTGTTTCTCATGCTGATATCCATCGGCCAGATGTTCGTGGTCATGACCCGTGGCATCGACGTGTCCGTCGGCGCGATCGCCGGGCTGTCCGCGGTGATCTTCGGCCTGGCGCTCAACGCGGGGATGCCGCTGCCGCTCGCCATGGTCTGTGCGCTGCTGACCGGCCTTGCATGCGGTTGCGTCAACGCGGCTGGAATCGTCTTTGTCGGGGTACCGCCGATCATCATGACGCTCGGCACGCTCGGCGCCTATCGCGGCCTGATGCGCGTGCTGACGGGTGGAAGCTGGATCGAATCGATCCCGCAGTCGATCAAGGCGCTTGCGGTCACGCGCTACCTGAGCGTGCCGCTGATGGTCTGGGCCGTGGTCGCACTCATCATCGTGCTGGCGATCCTGCTTTCGCGCATCAAGGCTGTCCGCAATTTCTACGCCGTCGGCGACAACCGCGAGGGGGCCTATCTGCTCGGCATCAACGTGCGCGCGACCGAATTCACCGCCTATGCGCTGGCCGGGCTCTTCTCGGGCGCTGCGGCAATCGTCTTCACCGGACAGATCGGCTTCGTGCCGATGCAGACCGGTTCCGGCCAGGAACTGAAGGCGATAGCGGCGGTTGTGCTGGGCGGCGTCTCCCTGATGGGCGGCACGGGTTCGATCTGGTCCGCCGTGATCGGGGCGCTGTTTCTCACGGCCGTCGATTCCATGATGATCTTCCTGAAAGTGCCGGGTTCCTGGAACAATGCCGTTGCCGGTGCCGTGCTGCTCGCCATCGTGGTGTTCGACTATCTGATCCGGCGCGCCGTGCGCAATCGCCAGATGGCCATGCGCGCCGCCGAGATGCACCACGCCGAACGGGACCATGACGCCAGGCTGCAGCCGAGAGAGGCCGTGCGATGAAAGCCGCGACCGTCGTCAGGAGCTGGGAGTTCATGCTGGCCGTCGTGCTGGTGCTGGAACTGCTGGTGCTAGGCCTCATCAACCCGGCCTTCCTCAACATCGAGAACCTGCTGTTTTCGACCAGCGATTTCGTGCACGTGATTATCGCGGCGATCGGCCTGACCCTGATCATCATGACCGGGGGCATCGATATATCCGGTGTTTCGATCATGGGCCTGACCTCGATCGTGCTGGGCCTCGCCTTCATTGCCGGCGTGCCGATCGGGTTCGCGGTCGTCATCGCGCTTGCCGCCGGGACAGCGGCGGGCGCCCTCAACGGGGCTGTGGTCGCCACCACGGACGTCAACCCGCTCATCGTCACGCTGGCGACGCTCTTTCTCTATGCCGGCATCGCCACCGGTCTGCCGACTCTGCTCGACATGCTTGGGTTCGAAGCATACGGGGCGGGTGGCTTCGAGGCCTATCAGTACGAGGGCATCACCGGCCTGCCGGGCGCCTTCACCTGGATCGGCTCGGGCCGGATAGGCTGGGTGCCGATGCCGCTGGTCATTGCCTTGCTGCTTGCAGCCGTCGCGGCCTGGCTGATGCTGTTCACCCGTTTCGGCCGCTATCTCAAGCTGATCGGGGTGTCGCCTGCGGTGTCGCATTTCACCGGCGTTCCGATCAAGCGGACGCTGGTCTCCGTATATGCAATGAACGGACTGGCCGTCGCGATCGCAGGGCTGGTGCTGACAGCCTATCTCGGCTCGGCGCGGTCCGACCTCGGCAGCGAGGCGCTTCTCGGCATCATTACGGCTGTCGTGCTCGGCGGATCCTCGATCTATGGCGGGCAGGGCTCCGTGCTGGGGACGCTTCTTGCAGGCTTCGTGCTCGGCTTCATGCGCCAGGGACTGCTCGCCCTGGGCATCACCAGCGATGTCGTTCCGGTCATCATCGGAGTGCTGCTGGTCGGCTCGGTCGCACTCAGGATCGGCATGGCCAGGCTGAGCACAACGCGCGCCAACCGTGCGGCCTTCGCGGCCGAGCGGTTGGCGGTGGAAGGGAACGGCGGAAGACCGTGACGGTACCGCCCGAACGGGCCGACGACGGCCAGCAAACTTGATCGCAACGTGGAGGAAGTGGAAATGACTGTAAGACTGAAAGCCTTCGGAATAGCGGCGGCATCCGCCCTCGCACTCGCCTTGACGGCAGGCGCCGCCCAGGCGGTGGACTCCAAGATCGCGTTCATCCCCAAGCTCACCGGCGTCGGCTTCTTCGAGTCCGGCGGCAAGGGCGCCGTGGAGATGGGCAAGGAACTCGGCATCGAGGTCAAGTATGACGGGCCCTCGGAAGCCTCGGTTTCCGGCCAGGTCGAGTTCATCAACAACTTCGTGAACCAGGGCTACAACGCCATCGCCATCTCGTCGCTTTCGCCTGACGGGCTGTGCGAGGCACTGAAGCGCGCCATGGATCGCGGCGTGAAGGTGCTGACCTGGGACAGTGACGTGAATCCCGAATGCCGCAGCTACTACATCAACCAGGGTACGTCAGAACAGCTCGGCGCCCTGCTGGTCCAGATGGCCGCCGACCAGATGGAAGACCCGACTGCCCCCAAGAAGGTGGCGTTCCACTACTCGTCGCCGACCGTGACCGACCAGAACCAGTGGGCTGAAGTCGCCAAGCGCATCATTGCCGAGAAATATCCGAGCTGGGAGGTCGTAGCGACCGAGTTCTCCAACCAGGATGCCCAGAAGGCCGTGCAGGTGCCGACCGCCCTGTTCCAGACCTATCCGGACCTCGACGCCGTCATCGCGCCCGATGCCAACGCGCTTCCGGGCACGGCCCAGGCCGCCGAGAATCTCGGCATTGCCGGCAATGTCATCATCACAGGCTTCTCGACGCCCAACACGATGCGGCAATATGTGAAGTCCGGCACGGTCGACCAGTTCGGCCTGTGGGACGTGGTGGTACAGGGCAAGCTGGCGGTCTTCATGGCCAACGAACTCGTGCAGGGAAAGACCTTCAAGGTCGGCGACAAGATCGAGGTCCCGGGCATCGGTACCGTCGAGGTCAGCCCCAACTCGGTTCAGGGATATACCCACGAGGCGGACAACAACGGCATCATCCTTCTGCCGGAACGGACCGTCTTCAAGGCCGACAACATCGACAATTTCGACTTCTGATCGCAACAAGGGCTTGTCGCGGCTGTTCTGG
>JALYWP010000139.1 GCA_030852655.1 Pseudomonadota bacterium
GATTTGCTGCAGTCTCCGCATGAGGTGCGCGCATCGATCGCCATGACCGGGCAGTTCGCCTCGCTCGACGAGGATCTCACCGGCCGCGAGAACCTCGTGCTGCTCGCCCGCCTGTGGGGGTTTCGCGGCCGCGCCGCCAAGGGCCGGGCCGACGATCTGCTTTCGGCCTTCGGCCTGTCGGACGCCGCGGCCAGGCAGGTGAAGAATTATTCGGGCGGCATGCGGCGCAGGCTCGACATAGCCGCCTCGCTGATCGTCACGCCGGGCGTGCTCTTCCTCGACGAGCCGACCACCGGGCTCGATCCCAACGCGCGCAAGGACGTCTGGAGGATGATCCGCGGGCTCGCCGAATCCGGCGTCACCATCCTGCTCACCACGCAATATCTCGACGAGGCCGACCAGCTCGCCGCGCGCATCGCCGTCATCGACCACGGCAGGAAGATCGCCGAAGGCACCAGCCGCGAGTTGAAAGCGGCCACCGGCTCCGGCTTCCTCCACGTCTCGCTTGCCGATCCTGCCCGCCTCGACGAGGCAACGGTCATTCTCGAGCGCCGGCTCGGCCAGCCCGTCCAGCGCAGCACCGAGGGTGCCGAACTTTCCGTGCTCGGCGGCACGGCCAAAGAGGCCAACGAAGCGCTTGCCGAACTTATCGCCGGCGGAATCGAACTCGCCGACTTCTCCATGGGCCAGCCAAGCCTCGAAGAGGTCTTCTTCGCGCTGACCGGCCAGCCGGCGGAGCCTCGGAAGGAGGACGCGGCATGAGCGACCCAACCTCCCTGCAGCGCCTGCAAAGGGTCGAGCGGCCAGCGACGCCCTCGGCGTTGTCAAACGCGCTGGTCTTCGGCTGGCGCGCCGTCTTGAAGTTCAAGCATGTGCCGGAGCAGCTTTTCGACCTGGTCATGACGCCGATCATGTTCACCCTGCTCTTCACCTTCGTGTTCGGCGGGGCACTGGCCGGATCGCCGCGCGAATATCTGCAATTCTTCCTGCCCGGCATCCTGGTACAGACCGTGGTGTTCAATTCGGTCTATTCCGGGATGGGACTGTCGACCGATCTCGGCAAGGGCCTGTTCGACCGCTTCCGCTCGCTGCCCATCTGGTCGCTTGCGCCCTTCGCCGGGCTGATGGCTGGCGACATACTGCGCCATCTGATTGCCGGCGGCATCATCCTCGCGATCGGCCTGATCCTCGGCTATCGGCCGGAAGCCGGCATCGTCGGCGTCGTCGCAGCCTTCGCCATGCTCATCGCCATCGGCTTCGGCGTCGGCTGGATCTTCATGGTGCTCGGCCTTTTGATCCGCACGCCGATGACGGTGATGACCATCGGCTTCACCGCCATCTTCCCGCTGGTCTTCGCCTCGAACATCATGGTCGATCCCGCCACCATGCCGGGCTGGTTGCGCGTCTTCGTCGATGTCAACCCGGTGTCGCTGATGACGACGGCGCTGCGCGGACTGATGAGCGGCCATGCGACATTCGCGGAAGTCGGGCTTGCGCTGATCGCACCGGTGGCGCTGACGGTGATCCTCGCGCCCGTGACGCTCTGGCTCTACACCAGAAGCGAGCGGTGAGATCCTCTCTGCGCTGAGGCCGCCGCCTGATCCGCGGTCGGGCGACCTTATTTCAGGCCGAAGGTCTCGGCACAGAGTGCATATATGTCGTCGAACACGTTTGCCCCGCCGACGACCACGACCGTGCCCTTCTCCAGCACCGTCCCGGGGTTGGGGGCAACGACGCGCCCGCCAGCCTCCTCGATCAGCATGATACCGGCGATGCAATCCCAGGCGTTCATGTGGTTCTCGATATAGCCGAGCAGGCGGCCTGCCGCGACATAGGCCAGCATCAGGGCGCCGGAGGCGTTGCGATAGAACACGCCGCCCCGCGCCAGCAGATCCGTTATCAGGCCGGGCACGCCCGCCGTCTCGCGGCGGTTGGAGAAGCCGATGCCGAGCGACCCGTCGGAAAGGCTGTCGCCCGACGTGGCCTTGATCGGACGACCATTTAGAAACGCACCGCCGCCCTTCTCGCCATAGAAGGTTTCGCCCGTGGACGGCTCGTGGATCACGCCGGTCACGGTTACGCCGTCTTTGGCGCAGGCGATCACCACGCACCAGGCCGGAATGCCGCGCACGAAATTCGCGGTGCCGTCGATCGGGTCGATCACCCAGGTATAGCCCGTCGAGCCTTCCGTCGGGGCGTGTTCCTCGCCGATTATGCCGTCGTCGGGATAGGCCTTGGCGATCTCTCGCCTGACGAACAGTTCGACCTCGCGGTCGGCCTGCGACACCAGGTCCTGGTGCCCCTTGCTCTCGATGGTCAGCGAATCCAGTTTCCTGAAGAATTCCATGCCGAGATGCCCGCCGCGCTCGGCGAGGTCGCGGGCGAAATCTAGGCGTGCGCTATGGCTGCTCATGGGGTTCGGCTACCGGTCGACGGTTCGTACGCAAAAAGGGAAACTCTTCATAGGCAACTCGCGCACTATGGGAAAGGGAATCGATACCTTGTTCGGCCGATCAGCCGGCAACGCAACTCCGCCGGCAGGCAAGGCAACCAGCCGCCCAGCCTCGTAAGACGATTGGGTCAGGCAGCGCTCTTTTCGCTCGGGCGCGCGGTTTTCGCCGCGAGATACATCAGGCCGTAGCTCGCAACGTTGCGGTCCCATCCGGCTTTCACCGCCAGGTCCAGGATCGCATCGAGATGCGGCCTGAGCGCTTCGCGGCATTCGTTTTCATAGCTGGCGTGCCTGATGGGATTCTTGGGCTTTTCGACGACTGGTTCTCTGATCAGCATGGGATGCACTGCGCTTACTTGGGGGAAGATACGAGGCTGTCTAGCCCTAACCGGTCGCCGGTCAAGGGGCGTCCGCGCCATCGGCTCCGGTGTCCACACAATCTTCTGGCGAACCGGAATTTCACCACGACGCCGTCCCATCGGCGGTCTCTCCAGGCACCGGCACCCGGGCATTTCGGAACCATCGGCAACGACGCAGGTTCTCGACACGCAGTCTTCGAACATATGGCGCGGCCCGAGGCAACGCCCGAGTGAACCTTCCGCTACGCCGCCTGCGGACGCGGCGCTCCCGTCTTCCACAGGAGCATGAAGGCGATCGCCATGTTCATCAGGTTCCAGGCGATGCCGTTCAGGAACGCCGCGGCATACGAACCGGTGAGGTCGTAGATCCAGCCCGACATCCAGCCGCCCAGCGCCATGCCGACGATCGTCGCCATCACCACGATGCCGATGCGCTGGCCGGCCTCCGCCGCCGGCATGTATTCGCGTATGATGATGGCGTAGCTCGGTACGATTCCGCCCTGCGACAGGCCGAAGACCAGCGAGACTACATAGAGCGACGCCAACCCGTCGAACGGGATGTAGAGCAACAGCGCCAGGCATTGCAGCGTCGAGCCGACGAGCAGCGTCTTCACCCCGCCGATCCTGTCGGCCAGGAAGCCCGAGGCCAGCCGGCTCACGACGCCTGCCGCCAGCATGAGCGACAGCATCTCGCCGCCGCGCGCGACGCCATAGCCGAGGTCGACGCAATAGGCGACGATGTGCACCTGCGGCATCGACATGGCAACGCAGCAACCGAGTCCCGCCACCACCAACAGAGCCTGCAGCGCGCCCGGCGACAGCGAGATAGACTGGGCCGGCCGCGCCAGGTTCGTTACATGCTCCTCCCCGGACGGCCTCTGTCGTCTCAGCATCAGCGCCAGCGGCACCATGGTGACCAGGCAGATCACGCCGCTCGCAAGATAGACCAAGCGCCAGCCCCCATGTGCCATCATGTAGGGCATGACCACCGGCCACAGCGTGCCGGCGATGTAGTTGCCGGCCGCGGCGATCGACACCGCGATACCGCGATTGCGCGCAAACCAGTGCGATATGTCGGCCATCAGGGGGCCGAAGATCACCGACGATCCCACTCCGATCACCGCCTGCACCAGCGTGAACTGGACAATCGACGTCGCCGTCGCGGCCAGCGCAAATCCTGCCGCCAGCACCACCGAGGCGATCAGCGCCGGCAGCCAGTAACCGACGCGGTCGACCGCCCGCCCGACGAAAACATTGCCAAGCGCGAAGCCTATCATCGTCGCCGTATAGGGCAGCGACGCCTCGGCACGGCCGGCGCCGAATTCGGCCTGTACGGCCGGCAGCACGACGATGACCGCCCACATGCCGACGCCGCCGATCGTGGCAAGCAGGGTGCCGATCGCCAGCCGCACCCAGGCGTAGGCGCCATCTATGTCGGCGTGCGTGCCGCGTCCCGTCAGCGGAAAGGTCAAGGTCATGGATTTCGGCCGCGTTTCTGCGGCGTCACTATCGGCTCATTTGCTGCATGCATGCTCGGCCCACCGCCGGCAATCGATGACTCCAGATGGCTAGCCATCCACCGTCGCGACAACCGACACGCAGTCTCCCGGCTTCACCAGGCCGGGAAAATGACGGGCCGCCAGCATGCCGGTGAGCTTCGCCCTGATCTCATGCGGCGCGGTGCCGGTCCGGCCGGTCGAATGGATACGCGCGACCACCTGGCCCGCCTCCACCGGTGAGCCAAGATCGACCATCGTCTCGATCATGCCGTCATCCTCGGCGAAGGAGAAGCACTCGCCGGAGGGCATATCGAGCCAGCGGGTTTCCGATTTCTCGATCGCGCCGGAAACGATGCCGGCGTGGCGCAGGAGATTCATGGCGCCGCGCCTTGCGATCCGCACCGTCTCCGCCCGCGAGGTGCCGCCGCCGCCAAGCTCGGTCGTCACGAACAGCTTTCCCATCTCCTCGGCCGCCGTGTCGTACATGCCGACGGCGTCGATTTCGATCATCTTCATCGACCAGGGAGCAGAGAACGCCTCCACCGCCGCGAAGGCTTTCTTCTCCAGCGCCTTGTCGGGCAGCACATGCGCCGCCGCGAAAGGCACGAAGTCGAGGGTCCTGCCACCCGAATGGAAGTCGAGCACGATGTCGGCGCGAGG
>JALYWP010000169.1 GCA_030852655.1 Pseudomonadota bacterium
GCTGAAGCTGGAGAAGAGCCAAGGCTTCTACGGCTACCACTATCAGGGCCGCACCTTCGACTGCGGTTCGCCGGAGGGGTTCGTCGAGGCCAATGTCGCCTTCGCGCTGGCAAGGCCGGGCTTTTCCGAGAAGATGGCAGGCATCATCGGCGGTTTGCTGGATGAGACGGCTGGATCGGAACCTCGCAACGCGGGCTAGCGCATGTCCCGAAAGTGGCGCCGGTTTCGAGACGAGGACATGCGCCAGAAAAACGGACCTAGCGCTGCAGCTTCAGCCCGAGGAAGATGCTGTTCGTCTCGGAGTCGCGGTCGGGAAGGTTGCTCGATACGTCCTCGTAGCGGACCCGCGTGACGACGCCGGCATAGCGGTTCAGCCACCATGTCAGGCTCGCCTCTGCGTTCAGGATGACGTCGTGCCCGTCCGACCCGGAATAGTTGCGATAGGCGGCGCCGAGACTGGCGTTACCGGTGAGATTGGCGCGTATCTGCCGTTCGATGCCGAGGTTGCCCGAGTAGAGCACCGAGCCGCTTTCCCCGGCCGACGTCGTGCCCTCGAGCGCTGTCGCACCCGACAGCGTGACGTCGGTGCCGCGCTGCGGCGACCATCTCAGGTCGGCCTCGACGGTAGGCGTCGAAAGCGGATCGAGCCGCTCGTCGTCGAAATCCTCGCTTATCCAGCCCGCCGCGATCTCGCCGGAAAGCTTCTCGCCCATGTGGAGTTCCAGGCCGCCGCGCACGGCATAGCGGTCCGACGAACGTGCATAGCCCGCGCTGTCGATCTCCTGGACGTAGAGATTGCGGCCGACCTCTGCCTCGACGAAAGGCGTCAGCGCCGGCGATATCTGGTAACCAGTCCGCAAGGTAACCGTGTAGAGCGTCGCGTCTCGGTCGCGCTGCGACAGCACCCCTCCCCCTTCCAGATCGGCATCGCCATAGCTGTCGTGACTGATGCCGCCGGTGATGGCGAAACGGGCCTTGCCCATGTCTTTTTCAAGCCCGAGCGTACCGCCGACCGTCTGCCTGATGGGCTCGTCGGCCGCTCCGACGATGACGACGGGCGAAGCGGCCGATTCGGGCGCCACCGAATAGGCGAAAGTGCCGCGGGCGCGATATTCGTTGCTGAGGTCGAGTTCCAGCTCCGCATCGACGCCGCCGGCGATGTCGTCGACCTCCTGGCCCGACAGGCTCCTGCGGAAGGTGCCGTAGGCGTCGATCGTGGCGGAATGGCTCGCCCAGTCGGAAACGGCGTTGAGGCGCAGCACCGTTTCCGACAGCACCGCTTCGGAGCCGTCCGCGCTGGAATCCGCATTGGAAGTCGCCGTCACGCCCTGCTCGATCGTCGGCTTCAGGATGAAATTGCCGAATCTGATGCCGGGCGCTTCGAAGGGGTCGTCCTCGTCCTCGCGGTCCAGCCCTTCGATCGCCTGGGCACGCTCGGCGCCCGTATCGAGCGGCGGGTTGTCGAGCGAATCGACCGTCGGCTGACGCACGGTTCCGGTCGTCGTTTCGTCGGTTTCGCCTGCCGATTGTGCCTGGGCGGCAGATGCAGCAGGCGAACTTCCGGCCGGCACCCCCTGGTTTCCACCGGGCTGCGCACCCTCGAATGCGGGCTCGTCCGGCAGCGCGCCGGGGCTGACCGGGACATAGGCTGGCGGCTGCCAGCCCTGCGCGACCTCCTCGCCGGGAAGCGCGCCTCGCAATCCACCGCTGTCCTGCGCATGCGACGGGGCGGCGACGCTCAGCCCGGCAGCCGTCGCCCCCAGGAGCATTGCCTGCAAGGCGCCCAGGCCGGAACGTATTCTTCTGTCTGGTCGCACCGCCGGCATCTGACCCAATGATTGAAGGCGCGACGCCGCGCCATGCTTACCGAACGGTAAACACCGATGGTTAATGGAGCGTTGAAGCGCCGGTGAAGCGCATCTACAAAAGTAGACAGCCGCGCGGCGAAGCGCTAATCGCTGTGCCATGCAGGCCATACCCATGAAGAAGCCGCCGGATCGGAGCGCCGCCATCGCGTCGGCGTTGAGGACGATCACCACCGAACAGGCGGGCATCGCCGCGCTCGCCGAAGCTCTGGACAACGGGCTCTCCGAGGCATTCGGCCGCGCCATCGAACTGGTGTCCGCGATCCGTGGCCGGGTCATCGTCACCGGCGTCGGCAAGAGCGGGCATATCGGCGCCAAGATCGCCGCCACCCTCGCCTCGACCGGCACGCCGGCCTTCTTCGTTCATCCGGTAGAGGCCAATCACGGCGATCTCGGCATGATCGCCAGGGACGACGCCATCATTGCCATGTCATGGTCCGGCGAAAGCGCCGAACTGAAGGGCATCGTCGCCTATTCCCGGCGCTTCTCCATACCGCTGGTCGCCATCACGTCGGGCGAGACCTCGGCGCTGGCGCGGGAAGCCGACGTCGTGCTTCTCCTGCCGCGCGTGCCAGAGGCCTGCCCGCACGGGCTCGCGCCGACGACCTCGACGGTGCTGCAGCTCGTCGTCGGCGATGCGCTTGCCGTGGCCCTGCTCGAGGCGCGCGGCTTCACGCCCGACAATTTCCGCACCTTCCATCCCGGGGGCCAGCTCGGCGCCAGCCTGGTCAAGGTGGGCGAGATCATGCATCGGGGCGATCACGTTCCGGTCGCCGCGCTTGGCAGCGCGCTGCACGACGCCATCGTGACGCTGTCGAGGAAGCGCTTCGGCTGCGTGTGCATCGTCGACGCCGACGGCCTGCTCGCCGGCATCATCACCGACGGCGATCTCGCCCGCAATCTCGACCGCAATCTCGGCTCGCTCGTGGTCGACGACATCATGACCCGCACGCCGAAAACGATCGACCCGGACATGCTGACGGGCGAAGCGATCGCCATCCTCGACGAGAACCGCATCTCGGCGCTCGTAGTCGTCGAGGACGGCAAGCCGGTCGGCGTCGTCCACTTCCACGACCTGCTCAGGATCGGCGTGGCGTAGAAAGCTGATGCCCGGCGGCGACCTGGCTCAGGTCAGCCAGCCTCACCGCCCTCAAACCGGCTCCACTACCAGTTCCAGATCGACATCCGCCGCCGCCTTGACCCGCACCTTGGCGCCGGCAGGCAGGTCCGGCCCCGATACGCGCCACGTCGTGTCGCCGATCTTGACGCGCCCTCGCCCGTCGGTGATCGGCTCCGTCAGCGTCGCGATGCGGCCGACGAGTTGGTCGCCGCGCCGGTTGAGCAGCGGCTGGTCGGTATCGTCCTTGCGCCCGCCCATGATCTTCTTGCCGGCGTAGGCCGACAGCAGCGCAAGCGCCAGGAAAACCAGTATCTGCACCTGCCAGATCCAGAAGCCGGCACTCCAGAACATCAGCGAAAGCGCGCCGACGATCAACGCCGCCAGCCCGATCCACAGCATGAAGACGCCGGGAGTCAGGATCTCCAGTATCAGCAGCGCGAAGCCCAGCACCATCCAGTTCCAGGGGCCGAGTTCGGCGAAGATGCGCTCCAGCATGGCGGTCGCCTACTGGTTGTCTTCAGGGCGCACAAGCGGCGGGCGGGCTGCCTGCCGCTGCGCGCCGGCCGTACCTTCGGCGCGGAAGACCTCCTTGGCGATCTCGCCGATACCGCCCAGCGTGCCGATCAGCGAGGAGGCTTCCATCGGCATCAGCACGACCTTGCTGTTGGGCGCCGAACCGATCCTGGTGAGCGCCTCGGTGTATTTCTGCGCCACGAAGTAGTTGATCGCCTGCACGTCGCCCTTGGCGATGGCTTCGGAGACGACCTGCGTCGCCCTGGCCTCGGCCTCGGCCGCGCGCTCGCGCGCCTCGGCGTCGCGAAACGCCGCCTCGCGACGGCCCTCGGCTTCAAGCACCTGCGCCGCCTTCAGACCTTCCGCAGTCAGGATCTGCGCACGCTTGTCGCGTTCGGCCATCATCTGCCGCGCCATCGATTCCACCAGGTTCGCCGGCGGGTTGATATCCTTGATCTCGACGCGCGTCATCTTGATGCCCCAGGGATGCGCCGCCTCGTCGACGATCCTGAGCAGGCGCTCGTTGATCGTGTCGCGGTTGGAGAGCAACTCGTCGAGGTCCATCGAGCCCATGACCGAGCGGATATTGGTCATGGTGAGGTTGAGGATGGCGTTCTGCAGGTTCGTGATCTGGTATGCGGCCTGCGGCGCGTTCAGCACCTGGAAGAAGGCAACCCCGTCGACCGCCACGATGGCGTTGTCCTTGGTGATGACCTCCTGCGTCGGCACGTCCAGCACCTGCTCCATCATGTTCATCTTGGCGCCGATGCGGTCGACGAAGGGGATGATCAGGTTGAGGCCGGGCGTCAGCGTCCTCGTATAGCGGCCGAAACGCTCCACCGTGTAGTTGTAGCCCTGCGGCACCGTCTTGATGCCGGTGAAGATCACCAGCAGGACGAGAACAACCAGCACAGGAATGATGATGTCGAAGCCCGAGAACATTCCGCTTCTCCCCCGTTGGAACGGCGCCGGCCGCGTGCGAATCAATTAGGAACCTTACGACAGC